>NZ_JBXWSL010000002.1:0-201582 GCF_059613425.1 Ruegeria sp. BHSA123
CGGGATTCAGTTGGGCGGGCTCCCACGCGGGGGAAATCCACAGCACGGGCCCCTGTGTCTGACCGGCCAGCCAGATGGCAAAGCTGCGCCGGGCGGGGCCGCAAGCCTCGTGCATGCGGCCCGGTTGCAGGGTGATCTGCGAATGGAGATTTACCCCCGGTACCTGACGCGCAGGTTTGTGGCCAAGAAGCTGAGCAGACATGCCTGCAAGCTATCATGTTCCACTTTTGTTCTCAAGAGGTGAGGAGCATTAACGAGACAAGATCAGCTTGCCATCCGCAAACTGAATGCTTGAAAAACGGTGCAGATATTCCATCCCCAAAAGCGATTTATCCAGCTCACCCTCGTTGACCCAGGCCGAAACGTTCTGATCCGTAATGGGTCCTATCGTCAGGGTCTCAAGCCGCACCGGCGCGGTACGCACCTCACCGTTTGCAGTCAAGGCGCGCCCGAAATAACTCAGCTGATCGGGATCAATGCCTGCCCGTTTGGCATCCTGCGCGTTCAACACGATCTGGCTGGCACCGGTGTCGACAAGAAAGGTAATCAGCTCACCATTCACCAGAACCGGAAGGTAATAATGGCCGTCATAGGCGCGGGGAACCTCAACCGAGTTTCCGGTGACACTCATCTGCGGTGCGGGACCGACCGAGGAGCGAATATCCTCCCACAGGCCGACCAGTGCGATGACCCCGACGAATATGAACACCCATGCCATAACCTGCTGGAATGTCTTGCTAAGCGACTGCCGATTATGCGTGACAAACCACATCAGCAGCGCCGCCCCCAGCAGGGCCAGATAGATCAGGCGTCCAATGTCGAAACTGTCCATGCGGTTACCCGGAAATCCCTCTAACCTTGTGAATATGGGGATTTAAGATGCAAATCCAAAGGCCTTGAGGCCATCGAGAATGAACTGAACAGACAATGCAGCCAGCAGCATCCCAAGAAGCCGGGTCAACACGTTCAATCCGGTTTTCCCCAAAAGCCGTGCCACGGCCCCTGATGAAAGATACATCACAAAAACCATTGCCAGAACGACCAGCATAACGCCGATGACCACGGCCAGGCCCTGAATGCCGGGATGTTGACCGGCCAGCAGGATCATAGTGGCAATCGCACCGGGCCCTGCAATCAGTGGGATACCCAGTGGAAACACAGACGGGTCCGGATGTTCTTCCTCTTCGGCGCTGTTTTCACGACGTTTGGTCCGGCGTTCAAACAGCATATCGAGCGCGGTCAGAAACAGCAAAACACCCCCCGCAACACGAAACGCCTCCATCGAGATGCCGACAAATCCCAGCAGCGCTTCGCCGAAGGCCGCGAACATCGCCAGAATGCCGCCAGCAGTCAGGCACGCGCGAACAGCGACAGAGCGGCGCGTGTGCCAATCCATGTTCTGGGTCAGGGCCACAAAAATCGGCGTTTGCGCCGGTGGATCAAGAACCACGAAAAGCGTTGTGAACGCGGTGATCAGAAATGCGGTGTCAATCACTCTTTGCTACTCTGTTGCAGATGTTTCAAAATTCTCAGGGCGTCTTCGGCCAGTCCGGAGGGAACATAAACATGATCGTGGTGATAGCCCGCGACCATGTTTGCCGGAATTCCGGCCTGTGCCAACGCCCCCGAGACTGCAGCGGTCAGACCCACGCCTTCCAGCGAGGAGTGCACCTGAAGCGTGATACAGCGCATAGCGACCGCCTCTTTTTGTGCGCAATTGATCGGAACGACTAAAGACAGCCCTTCGGCCTCGACGTAACTGGCGCGTGTCCCGTCGGGCCAGTCCATATCTTCGGGCCAGACTACAAATGCGAATTCTCCGGGTTGAATTTCGGGATGCATTCCCGCGATCATTGCTTTGGTTTCAACGACAGGATCGCTCATACCGTTTCTGCCTGTTCCAGTCGCTCAGCAGCGGCGATCCAAAGCGCTTCTGCTTTTTGCATAGCCTCGACCACCTCGGCGAATTTGCGATTCCAGATTTCCAGATCGTTGATCTTGTCGTCTTCGTAAAGCGTCGGGTCGGCCAGTTTTGCCGCGAGCTTGTCGTGCATCTCTGTCAGTTTCTCGACCCGGTCCTCGCATTTGCGCAGGTCCGCCCGCAATGCCAGCATGGTATCGCGCGAGGCGCGTTTGGGCTTCTCTGTTTGTGGCTTTTCTTTCACCGGTTTGTCACGCGCCAGCAATAGGGCACGATAGGATTCAAGGTCACTGTCATAAGATTTGACCGTACCGTCCGAGACCAGCCACAACCGATCGGCAACAAGCGACAGCAGGTGCATGTCGTGGCTGACCAGCACGACAGCACCCGAATAGGCGGTCAGCGCTTCGACCAGCGCCTCACGGCTTTCGATATCCAGATGGTTCGTCGGCTCGTCGAGGATCAGCATATGTGGTGCGTCGATGGTTGCCAGCAGCAGCGACAGGCGCGCCTTCTGCCCACCCGACAGGCGGCCAACCTCGGTTTCCGCCTGAGCCGCGTTCAGGCCGAACCCCGCCAGACGCGAGCGCCACTTGCCCGGCGCCTCGTCCGGGCGCAGGCGGCGCAGGTGGTCCAGTGGCGTTTCGTTCACATAAAGCTCGTCCACCTGATGCTGAGCGAAATACCCGATGCGCAGCTTGTTGCTGCGGGTCATCTTGCCAGCCATCAAGGGCAGCCGGTCTGACAACAGTTTGGACAGGGTAGATTTGCCCTGACCGTTCTTGCCCAACAGCGCAATACGGTCATCCTGATCGATGCGCAGGTTCAGGCGGCGCAGTACTTCGGTTTCGCCATAACCGGTCACACCGCCTTCAATCTGGATGATCGGTGGCGATAGTTCCTCGGGTTCGGGGAAGGAAAACGCACGCAGCGCGGCCTCTTGCGGGGTTGAGACCAACTGGATGCGTTCGATCATTTTCAGGCGCGATTGGGCCTGAACGGCCTTGGATGCCTTATATCGAAACCGATCCACGAAGCTCTGCAAATGAGCGATGCGCGCCTTGGCTTTGGCGTTTTCGGATTCTGCCTGTGCCAGACGTTCCGCCCTCCGTTCAGCGAATTTGTCATATGGCACGGCGTAATAGGTGAGTTTGCGATCCTCCAGATGCAGGATCGACCCTACGGCACGGTTCAGCAGGCCCCGGTCATGGCTGATGATTATGACCGTATGTGGATACCTGGCCAGATAGCTTTCGAGCCACAACGCGCCTTCAAGGTCCAGATAGTTGGTCGGTTCGTCCAACAGCAACAAATCCGGTTGTGAGAACAGAACCGCCGCCAAGGCCACGCGCATCCGCCAGCCACCCGAAAAATCCGAACAGGGGCGCAATTGGTCTGCGTCGTCAAACCCCAACCCCTTGAGGATTGAGGCCGCGCGGGCCTCGGCCGACCAGGCGTCGATATCGGCCAGCCGGGTCTGGATTTCGGCAATTCGCGTGGGATCCGTTGCGTCGCCAGCCTCGGTCATCAGGGCGCTGCGTTCGGTATCAGCGGCTAGAACAGTGTCGATCAGCGAAACGTTGGATGATGGGACCTCCTGCGCGACCCCGCCAATGCGGGCGCGCTTGGGGACCGCAATATTCCCCGATTCCAGCGCCAGTTCCCCGCGGATCAGGCGAAAAAGCGTGGTCTTTCCCGTGCCATTCCGGCCCACAAGGCCAACCTTGTGACCGTCTGGTACGGTTGCGCTGGCGCCATCAAACAATGGGCGGCCTTCAACGGCATAGGTGATGTCTTCGATCCGTAACATGAGGCGCTCTTAGCAGAGGTGTGATGCCGCCGCCAGCGGCTTGGCATTTTCAAGCATCAAGCAATGTGTTAGCGCTGTCTCGTTTGCTTTTTGAAGCGGTTTTTCACATGCGCGCGGCCCGGACGCCTCCATCCCTGATCACATTGATCTTTGCTACGGCGCTGTCTGTGCTGACGCTCAACATGTTCCTGCCGTCGCTGGCGCATATGAGTGAAGACTTCACGGTGGATTACGGCCTGATGAACCTGTCGGTCGCGGGGTATCTGGCGGTTTCGGCAGTGTTGCAACTGATCATGGGCCCGTTATCGGATCGCTTTGGGCGCAGACCTATCCTTTTGATTTGTATATCAATATTTGTCCTTGCGTCGATCGGATGCACACTGGCCGGATCGATCTGGGTTTTTCTTGGCTTCCGCCTGCTTCAGGCTGCTGTTGTCGCCGGCTCGGTCCTGTCCAGCGCGTCGATCAGAGACCGTTACGCACCGAATGAGGCGGCAAGCAAACTCGGTTACGTCGCGATGGCCATGGCCTTAGCCCCGATGCTTGGGCCGATGTTGGGTGGGGCGCTGGATATGCTTTTCGGTTGGCGTTCGGGGTTTGTCCTGTACTCGTTGCTTGGAGCAGGGTTGCTGGTGCTGCTTTGGTTCGACCTGGGCGAAACCAACACGAACCGCTCGTCCACATTTGGTGCCCAACTGCGCGAATACCCACACCTGTTCCGTGCCCGCAGGTTCTGGGGTTATGCCCTATGCGCGGCGTTTTCGATTGGGGGGTTCTACAGCTTTATCACCGGTGCGCCGCTGGTTGCCGCAGCGTGGTTCGACCTGAGCCCAGCAACGCTGGGGCTGGGGATTGGCATCATCACCGGCGGGTTCATGGTTGGCAATTTTGTCACCGGTCGGATTGCGGCCCGGACGCGCCTGACGACAATGATATTGTCGGGGCGGATCGTGGCCTCAACTGGCCCGTTCTGCGGATTGATGCTGTTTCTCGCTGATCTGGGATCGGTCTGGGTCTTCTTCGGTTCGGCAATCTGTGTCGGCTTTGGCAACGGTTTGACCAATGCCAATGCCGCGGCCGGTGTCATGTCGGTACGCCCCGGGCTGGCAGGTAGCGCGGCAGGGCTGTCGGGGGCAATGATCGTGGCTTTGGGAGCTGTTCTGACCTCAATGACCGGCGCGTTCGTCAGCCCCGAAAACGGGCCGTATCTGGTACTGGGCATGATGTGGGCCTGTAGCTTTGCCGGCTTGATGGCGGTGCTTTACGTTCGTCGACTGGACCGTGTCGACCCTTTGCCAGAAACAATCTGAACTGCAAAGCCACCGGCAAGGCATCATTACACTTTTCATGGATCAAAGACCGTGATACCCGGCGCGCGATGGATTTCGGCGCGGATCCCGCGTCACATTATAAGGAGAGGCCGATATGGCACTGGAACGCACATTCTCGATCATCAAACCCGATGCAACCCGCCGCAACCTGACCGGCAAGATCAACGCCAAGTTCGAAGAAGCAGGCCTGCGCATCGTGGCGCAAAAGCGCATTCACATGACCAAAGCTCAGGCTGGCAAGTTCTATGACGTTCATGCCGAACGTCCGTTCTATGACGAACTGTGCGAATTCATGTCGTCGGCTCCGGTTGTTGTTCAGGTTCTGGAAGGCGAAGGCGCCATTGCAAAGAACCGTGAAGTCATGGGCGCAACGAACCCTGCGGACGCAGCCCCCGGCACCATCCGCGCTGAATTCGCGGAATCGGTCGGTGAAAACTCGGTCCACGGTTCGGACGCACCGGAAACCGCAGCGGTTGAAATCGCATACTTCTTCTCGGGCATTGAACTGGTCGGTTAAGCCACAGCCATTGGTGACAAACAGGGGCCGCATCCTTGGTTGGGTGCGGCCTTATTCGTTCAGAGCTGCTTTAAGTCCTTTGGTGCAACACGAACTCCGATGGCGTCCAGATCTGCAATCATCTGGTTTTCCGGAGCAGCACCGTTACCAGCTTTGATTGCGTCGAACCTTTCGCGCAGGGCTTTCTTCTCGTCGCCCTTGCAATCGTTCCACGGGCGGCCCTGCAATCCCATCACCAGAACATAATATCCGATGAAATGCGCCCTGGTGCCGGCGCGCAACAGGCGGGCATAGGCTTCGTCCGGCCCCAGTTCTCGCAGCGCCTCAGCCGAATGAATACCAGCACGTGCGCAGGCCTGTTCAAAGGCGGGGCCAAGGTTTCGGATCGAAGATACTGGTTCGCTCATAGCGGTGTCTTACTTCGGCACCCGAGGCCTGTCACCCCGTGATTACACTCGGTCGCAGGCATAATGCCTTGATGTCCTTTCGGGTTCAGCCGAGACTGAAAAGGAGAACCTTGGATGGCGTTGGAGCAACCAAACCAAACAAGGGGCGCGCGCATATGATCGTTGAGAAACCTGTAAAGGGGTTTCTGAAGTTGAACTGGAAAGGCGTATCATGACCAGATCGTCAAGCGATCAGTTCATTTTCCCAGCGAGGATTGACGAAACGGCTCTGGCAAATGCCATTGCCGGGTTTTCCCAAAAAGTTTCACCCGATAGCCCCGTCGCAGCTTTCGCATTGCTGGATTGTCACGATCAGTCACTGCGCGCCTCGGGTCGTGCTTTGATCGATACTGGCGGGGTGTTGCACCTGCTGCGGAAGGACCACGGCCCTTTGTCTCAGCAGCACTCGGGGCATCTGCGGTTTGCACGGGACTTGCCAGAAGGGCCGGTTCAGAAGGCGCTGAGCGACTTTCCTGAACTACGGGCGCTGACGCAGATTGGTGTTGGAGAGATCGAGGCAAAGACCTTCGCCGTGCTTGATGATCTGCAAAAGACAAAAGTCAGGGGAACTTTAACGTACATGTCGACGCCATCAGGGCAGGCAACCATTGTACGAATTCAGCAGTTGCGCGGGTATAAGAAGGCCTATCAGTTGGTCCGTTCCGCTCTCGATCGCGTTTCGGGCGGTGTTCGTGACGTTGAAACGGTCTATCCCAGTCTGTTTCCAGACATGGTTCCCTATCAGGCCAAGCCTGAAATAAAGTTCGGTCAAGCAGATCCTTGCAGCGAAGTCGCTGCGAAAATCGTTCAAATATATCTGAGGGTTGCACGGCAAAACGAGGAGGGCATGATCGCTGATATCGACACCGAGTTTTTGCACGATTACCGGGTTTCGTTGCGCAAGATCAGGTCAGTGATCAGCCTGTTCAAGGGTGTGTTGTCCGAGGCCCAGACGGCCGAACTGAAGCGGCTCTTTTCCGATCTTATGGCCCCCACGGGACCTCTGCGTGATTTGGATGTCTACCTTCTGAAAAAAGACAAGTATTTCAATCTTATCCCGCCGAGCCTTCACGCAGGACTGTCCGAGATGTTTGATCAGTTTCAAACGGAACGTACACAAGAGCAACTGCGCCTATCTCGCTGGTTGCGCAGCGCCGACTACACGACGTCCATGACCGACCTGACCGCAATGTTCACCAGTACTGATTACTTGGACCTCGGACCAAACGCGCATCGCGGCACGTATGACTATGCCTGCGCGCTGATCTGGAAGCATTATCGCAAGATGTGCAAACTGGCGCGCGGCATAAGCGATGATACGCCAGACAAGACGGTGCATGAGCTTCGTATCGAATGCAAAAAACTAAGATATCTGATGGAATTGTTTGCCCCGCTCTTCGATGCGAACGGATTGAGAACGATCCTTAAACCGTTGAAAAAACTTCAGGATAATCTTGGTTTGTTCAACGACTATTCTGTGCAGCAAGACGCGTTGCTGACCTTTGTAGCGTCGCACGCCGATACGCAAGGCCACGTAAACGCGCAGATCGGTTTGTCCGTGGGCGGCCTAATCGCTGTGCTTGATCAACGTCAGAAGACCGAAAGAAAACGCGTTGTCGCAAGCTTCCTTCAGTTCGACGGGCAAGAAATCCGGCACATGTTCCGCAGTCTGTTTCACCACAAAAAGGAGTAGGGAATGAAGATCATTGCCTGTTACAGCAATAAGGGCGGTGTCGGAAAAACCGCTACTTCGGTGAACCTGGCCTATGCCTATGCGCAGGCTGGCCAAAAAGTTTTGCTATGCGATCTCGATCCTCAGGGGGCGTCCGGGTTCTATTTTCGGGTGAAGCCGTCAAAAAAACTGACGGATGCCCGTTTTTTTGAGGATGTGGAGCGGTTTACCAAAGCCATCCGGGCAAGTGATTTTGACGGGTTGGACGTTCTGCCCGCAAACCTGACTTTCCGCGACTTTGATATCTTCCTGTCGCGCATGCGGAACAAACGCTCGCGTTTGAAAAGGGCATTGTCGGCGGCTGGCAGTGACTATGATCTGGTTCTTCTGGATTGTCCGCCCAATTTTTCCACCTTGTCCGAGAATATCTTTCGGGCCGCTGATGAAATCGTTGTTCCGATCATTCCCACAACCCTGTCCGAGCGGTCATTCGATCAGCTGGTTGGCTTTTTCGACAAACACGGGCTGCGTAAGAAGAAGCTGCGGGCGTTCTTTTCGATGGTGCAGAACCGGAAGTTGTTGCATCGGGAAACGATGGTTTCAATGCGCGCCCAGCATCCCAAGCGCATTTTACACGCGGTTGTGCCTTTCGCTGCGGATGTCGAAAAGATGGGGCAATATCGGGGCCCTGTCTGTACTTACGCAGGTCGTAGCGCTGCTGGTGCGGCATATCGGGCGCTGTTTGATGAGCTGGAAGAAAGAGCGGGGGCACCCTGATGAGCAAAGAAATTGAACGCAAGTTTCTGGTGGCAAGGTTGCCGAACCTGAGCCGCGCAGAAAAAGCAGAGGTGCGTCAGGGGTACCTCACCGCGCCGGAGGACTCGACCGAATTGCGCCTTCGGCAAAAGAACAATGTGTTTTTCCTGACCTTAAAAGGCGGCGGTGATCTTGTACGTGTTGAGCGTGAGGCAGAGATAACCCGAGACCAGTTTGAAACCTTCTGGCCGGAAACCAAAGGTCGCCGGGTCGAGAAGGTGCGTTACACGGATCTAATGCCAGACGGCCACCAGTTCGAGCTGGATGTTTTTTCAGGCGGTCTGGAACCCCTGCGTTTGGTTGAGGTTGAGTTCCATACCAGTGAAGACGCAAATGCCTATGTCCCGCCGGGTTGGTTCGGTGCGGAAGTTACAGGGGATAAACGGTACAAAAACAAGGTATTGGCGATAAACGGACTGCCGGATTAACTCTGAATTGCCAGATTGATCGTAGTTTCCAAACCTGGGTCGCAGTTTCGGGCTGCGAATGTCCCGCCATGCATATGTGAAATCGCGGCAACCAGCGCGAGCCCCAATCCCGCATTGCGTTCCGTCCGCGCCGGATCAAGTGTGACGAAGGGAAGTTGAAGGCGATCCAACTCTCCGGGCGGAACACCCGGACCACGGTCCCGAACCCGCAATTGGGCAAATCCGTCCTTGGTACCGATAGAGATCGTGATTGCGGTATCCGCCGGTGCATAACGCATCGCGTTTTCCAGCAAATTAGAAAGAGCCTGCGAGAGTAGGGGCCGGTGCCCCTGAATAGCCGGGGCAGAGCCTGTAACCTCAAGGCGGATGTCCTGATCTGCGGCCACCGGGTCATACAGTTCCACGACATCTCCAACCAGTTGCTGCAAGTCAATGTCTTCGAATTGCTCGCGCCCTAGACCGGCCTCGGCCCGCGAAATTTCGGTAAGCTGCCCCAAGACCCGCAAAACATGGTCGATTTCTCCCGTAGCCCGCGCAATGTCGATTTCGCGGTCCAGATCGCTTTTGCCGGGCTCGGAAAGGGATTCGACCCTTTGGCGAAGGCGGGACAAAGGAGAGCGCAAATCATGTGCGATAGAGTTCGACGTGGTGCGCAGATTGCTCACCAGCTCTTCGATCCTGTCGAGCATGTTGTTCAACGTGCCAGAGACCTGATCGAACTCGTCCCCGGTTCCGCGCAGGGGCATCCTCTTGGAAAGATCGCCGGAAACGATGTTTTCGGCTGTGCTTGCGATGTCTGACAGGCGCGAAAACACCAGACGTGTGAACAGCCAGCCAGTGATCACGCTCAGAACAAATGCTATTCCTAGTGCCAGTGCCAGAGATCGGAACAATACACGGTCGAATTGTTGACGGGCCGCCGCATCCCGTCCCACCAAAAGGCGTTCACCACCGGGCAATCGGATCGAAGCGGCCGAGATGGGCACCAGTTGGTCATTGTCAGCCCTGCGCAACTCGAGGTCGACCCAACCGCTTCCGGCGGTCACATTGACCGGCCAGGTTTTCAGGTTACCCACAAGCTTGACGCCCTGCCGATCCGCCAGCAGATACAGCGCGTCTCGATCGGACGCGCTTGGAAGACGACGCTCGATCGCTGTAATCAGCCCGATCAGCCCGCGCCGTTCATATTCATCGGCAAGCCCGGTCAGTTCGGCGGACACGACCGATCGGGTCTCGGATTCGATGCTCCGGTTGGCTGTCACATAGACCAATGCCAGCACAGACGCGGTCAGTAACGTGCTTAGCACCATGCTGGTGGCGACAAGTCTTGTTCTTGAATTATTAAGGGAAAGCCGAAGGTTATCCATCGGACATCATGTAACCCGCACCGCGAACTGTTTCAATCAAAGGTATGTCTCCGCCTTCATCCAACTGGCGGCGCAGCTTTGAAATATGAACATCCACAACGTTTGTGTTCGGGTCGAAATGATAATCCCAGACGCCTTCAAGCAGCATGGTACGCGACACGACACGGTTCTTGCGGCGTAGAAAGAACTCAAGGATCTGGAATTCACGAGGCGTCAGCGTAATCTCATGGCCGTCACGCGTAACCTTGCGGGTCAGTAGATCCATTTCAAGATCCTTGCAGGTCAGCGTCGGCGTTTCCTCGGATTCCTGCGGACGCCGCAACAAGGCTTCGATCCGCGCATGAAGTTCCTGAAACGAGAAGGGCTTGACCAGATAATCGTCGGCGCCTGATCGCAATCCTTTGACGCGCTCATCCACTGCGCTCATGGCCGTCAACATCAAGACCGGTGTTTTCAACCCCGCTGCACGCAGGGATTTGATCAGGGACAGACCGTCCAGACCGGGCAACATCCTGTCCAACACAATGGCGTCAAAACCGCCGTCCGTAGCGTGGTACAATCCCTCGCGGCCATCAGCAGCCGTTTCGACCACATAGCCTTCTTCGCCAAACCCTTTGGCAATGAAATCCCTGGTGTCAGCGTCATCTTCGACGATCAACAGACGGCGGCTCATGATGTGGTTCCTTTCCCTAAGGATTTAAACACAAAATTCAAACAAAGCATATGGTTTGCTGACGATCTTGCCGGGTGCTGGGCACGCACCCGGCAAGCCCGACGGACAGCGGACAACTCAGGTCCGCCGGGTGAGGCACGCGCCGGATCTCCCCATCAAGCGGCGCGCGCATGGTGTTAGTCAGACCAGTTCGACAGCAACGAAAATCTGGCTGCCGGCCCGATTGATCAATACCAGTGCCGGGTCTGTCTTTTCGCTGTCCAGTGCGGCCTTCAGCGCTTCGGGTGTGAACGTGTCCTGGTTGCCCAGTTTGACGATCACGTCACCGCGTTGCAGACCCGCCCGGGCCGCAGGGCTGTCCGGTTGCAAGTCTGTGACGACCACACCTTCGACGGTTTTAGCAATACCCGCTTCAGCCCGCACCGTTTCGGTCAGCGGGGCCACTGTGACACCAAGCGACGTGCCTGCTGCATCAGATTCGACAGGGCTGTCGGACTGAGCCGCCGCTGCCTGATGCTGGCCAACGGTCAAAGTGACCGTTTCCTGTTTGCCATCGCGCAGAATGGTCAAATTACTGGCGGTGCCGACCTTGGTTGTGCCCACCAGAATAGGCAGGTCACCACTGGAGTCTACGGCTTCGCCATTGAAAGACAGGATAACATCGCCTTGTTCCAGGACGCCATCTGCAGGGCTGTCGGCGACAACATCTGCCACCAGTGCACCCGAGGAGGCATCAATACCCAGCGCCGCCGCAAGCTGCGGGCTGATATTCTGGATCGAAACACCCAGCCACCCACGGCTGACCTGCCCGTCATCCTGTAGATCGGCTGCAATATGTTCAACGATGTTCGAGGTTACGGCAAATCCCAGCCCGACAGATCCGCCACTGGGGGAATAAATGGCCGAGTTTACACCAATCACTTCGCCGTCCATGTTGAAAAGCGGGCCACCAGAGTTGCCCTTGTTGATAGCTGCGTCCGTTTGAATGAACTCGGCATATGGCCCGTCCGAGATATTGCGACCTTTAGCCGATACAATGCCGGTAGTGACCGTGGAGCTCAAACCAAACGGGTTGCCGATCGCTACGACATCTTCGCCAACACGGATTGCATCGCTGTCACCCAGTTCGACGGCTTGCAGGCCCGGGACTGCATCGATCTTCAAGACTGCAATGTCTGTCAGCGGGTCGGTGCCAACCACCTCGGCCTCAAATGTCCGGTCATCACTTAGGCGAACGGTTACAGTCGCGGCATTGTCCACCACATGGTGATTGGTGACGATATAACCGGCTTCATCCAGTACAAACCCTGACCCGAGCCCTTGTGCCGGACCGCGTTGAGGCATGTTGAACCCTTCAGGCCCACCAAATCGTTTGAAGAATTCCCCAAACGGGTGACCGTCAAAGTCAAAATTCTGACCCTGTGTGGGGCTTGGGGCGGTCTTTTGCTCGGCAATGATGGTTACAACCGAAGGGGAAACGGTTTCGACAAGATCGGCAAGCGCTTCATCCGCCATCGAAGGTATAGCGGTTGTGGCCAGCATGGCTGCGCCCAATGCGCTGACCCCCATCCAGTTGGATGTGCGGGGAAGTAAAAGCGAAGATTTTCGGATGCTCATTTCTGTCTCCTGGTTTGATCACGCAATTTCCGTTGCGCGTTGAGACATGAGATGCACTGTCAGGATTGGGGTTTCCTGACTGATCAATTAATAAATCTTAATTTTGCCACAAAGCGGGTGTTTTGTGGTGAAGGACGTTGATCAGGATTCGCTGATTTAACCGAGGAGGTCGAAGGCGAATCGGAGGATTGTTGCCAAAACAGACGTCAAACTTTCAAAAAAGTTGAATTTTCATTGTTTTGTTGACAATGCTTTCACTGAACAGTGGGGAAAAATGCTGCTCTTCCAATGGTTGTGGGCGAGTCCGGGAAACTTCGGGCTTGACGCTGTAACCTTGCCGATAGGCAGCTGAATGGGTGCATAAGTTTGCGCTTAATCCCGAATCGATGATACGTGCACCGGACTTGGATCGCCTATAGGTTGAGCAAGCCTTTGTTCTATGTTGCCTAAAAGCCAAATCGAGGCACGCGAAATTAACCTATTCTTCCAATTTTACGTTGTTTCTAAGGATCGGATAAGTGAGGATGAAATTGCCCAAGTGAGGGGAAGCCAAAAGCGCTAGGGGGCGCTGGCGGCTAACTCAGTTACCGGAAGTTTTAGCGGCGTGTTAACGAGGGGGTCTTGTTTAGGTTTAGCGGCTAGGGAACCAGAGTGTCTTTAAGACCTATTGGTCAAACTTTTGGAATTGTGGAAAGTGGTAGTCCTGTATTGGGCACCGGCCCGGTCGATATCGACCGGGCCGTGTTTATTTAAACGGTGCGTTTCTTGCACCAAGCTGCCCAATCTTCCGGCGTATCCAGATCCAAAACCGCGTTTTGACCGGGCAGGGGTTGCAGGAATACGCCACCTTGTTGTGACCGGACCACCGTCTGCGCGCCGTGATCGCCGTGTAATGCCGAAAGCTTACTGAAAAGCGTCCGATCGAAGATCACCGGGTGCCCGGGCTTTCCATCTGTGGTTGTTCCGCGCCAGATTACATTGTCGGGATGCAACTGGCGTGCTTTCAAGATCGTTCTCAGATCGGTCTGGGTCAGGTCGGGTAAGTCGGCCAGCAAAACCATGACCGCGGGTGCATCAACAGGAAGGTGTTTTATGGCGGTGCGCAAACTGGCATTCATTCCCTCGGCCGCGTCCGGTACGGGAACGGTCTGTACGTCCATTCCTGCAAGAGCATCGTATCTTGGATGCGGGCGCGGTGGCAGGGCGACAAGGACAGGTGCCACGCCACGCGCTAGGGTCGCCGTACGGGTCAGCAGTGGAATGCCATCGATTTGCTGCATAAGCTTGTCCAGCCCGCCCATACGGCTGGAATGACCGGCGGCAAGCAGGATGATGGGGATTTCGGTCATTGCGCCACACTGCTGTCAGTCATGTGTGCTGTCATCCCCTCATGCGTGTGCCATCTGGGTCAAACAAAGGTGTCGAGATAACCTTCGCTTTGCGCATCTGCCCCAGAATCTCGATTTCAACCTCCAGACCATCTTCTATGCGCCCGGACGGCAGAAAGCCCATGGCGACGGATTTCTGCGCAAAATGAGAGTAGCCGCCGGAGGTACAGAACCCAACAACCGAACCATCCAGCCAGATCGGTTCATAGGCGTTGACGTCCGCATCGTCTGTTTCAACCTCGAAGGCTGCCAACTGGCGGATGGTTCCGTTGGCCCGTTCTAATTCCGCTGTATCGCGGCCGATGAAACGGGTGTTTTTGCGGAACGCAATGAACCGATCCAATCCCGTTTCAGCGGCGGTGTAATCCGGCGAATACTCTCGCATCCATGAGCCAAAAAACTTGTCCAGCCGCAGGCTCATCATTGCGCGCATTCCGAACGGAACAATTCCGTGGGGTTGTCCGGCCTCCCACAGTGTCCACCAAAGCTGACGCTGCGCTAAGGGGTCGCAATAGATTTCATAACCAAGATCGCCCGTATAGCTGACACGCTGAACGATACAGTCGGTCATGCCGACAGTCATCCGTCGCACGTTTAGGAAGTTGAAATCCGTCAGGTCGTCTCGGGTGCAGGTCGCCAGAACCTGCGTTGCCTTTGGGCCGGCAATCTGGAAACCGTTCAACCGGTCGCTGATGTTTTTAATTGTTACACCGTCCTGAGCGTTTTGTTGGAACCACCGCATGTGGAAGGCCTGACTGCCATAGGACGCCGTAAGCTGGAATTCAGTGTCACTCAGGCAGGAAACCGTGAAATCGCCGATTAGCTTGCCCTTGTGCGACAGCATCGGGGTCAAAGACAGCCGACCGGGTTTCGGAATGCGACCAGCCATGATCTGGTCCAGCCAGTTCCGAGCATTGGGTCCGGTGATGCGGTATTTGCCGAAATTGTGGACTTCGTTGATACCTACAGCTTCACGCACCGCCCGCACTTCGCGCCCCGTCGCCTCGAACGCGTTCGAGCGGCGGAAGGATGGCGTTTCAAGTCCCGGCTCGTCTTCCTGCGCAAAATAGTTTGGCACTTCAAGGCCGTATTGCTGCCCCCAAACCGCGCCAAGATCGCTGAAGATGTCATACATTGGTGTTGTGCGGTTGGGGCGTGCGGCGGGCAGTTCTTCGTTCGGATAGGCAACGCTGAAGCGTTTCTGATAATTCTCGATGACTTTGGGGCGGGTATAACCTGGGCTGATCCAGTCGCCGAAGCGGGCAACATCCATGGCAAACACATCGCGCTCTGGCTCGCCTTCGATCATCCACTGCGCCAGCGTCAGGCCAACGCCGCCACCCTGGCTGAACCCTGCCATAACACCACAGGCCGACCAGTAGTTGCGCATTCCAGGTACAGGACCGACCAGCGGGTTTCCATCAGGGGCAAAGGTAAACGGCCCATGGATGACCGATTTTATCCCGGCCTCAGCCAGCACGGGAAAGCGGCGATAGGCGAATTCGATACTGTCGGTGATCTTGTCATAGTCATCGGGCAGCAACTCGTGCCCGAAGTCCCACGGGGTGCCGTCTACTGCCCAAGGCTTGCAGGGTTGTTCGTAGAACCCGATGCACAGACCACGCCCTTCCTGCCTTAAATAGCTTTCACCCGCCGGATCCATGACATGCGGATGCTCGCCACCCGCATCAATGATCGCTTCGATCTGGGGGATCGCGTCTGTGACAAGGTATTGATGCTCCATCGGGTGCAGGGGAAAATAGACACCTGCCATGGCACCAACTTCGCGTGCCCAAAGCCCGCCCGCATTAACAATGTGTTCGGCATGGATTGTGCCTTTGTCGGTGACGACATCCCAGCTTCCATCGGGGCGCTGGTTGGTTTCACGCACCATGCAATGGGTTTCAATCGTAGCACCGCCCATTCGCGCGGCCTTGGCATAGGCATGGGTTGTACCTGACGGGTCCAAATGACCATCCAGCGGATCGTAAAGAGCACCGATAATTCGGTCGATGTTCGTAATGGGCGCGATCTTTTTGATTTCTTCCGGGCCGACGATTTCTGTCTCAAGCCCCATGAACCGATGCTTGGCGCGTTCGGCCAGCAGCATATCAAACCGGTCCTGATTGTCGGCCAGTGTCACACCGCCCACGTGGTGCAGGCCACAGGACATGCCGGTGATCTGTTCCAGTTCTTTATACAGCCTGATCGTGTAGCCCTGTAGCGCCGCCATGTTGGTGTCGCCGTTGAGGGTGTGAAACCCGCCTGCTGCATGCCAGGTCGAGCCGCTGGTCAGTTCGGACCGTTCCAGCAACATGACGTCCGACCACCCAAGCTTGGTCAGGTGATAAAGAACCGAACATCCGACAACGCCGCCACCAATGACGGCCACCTGGCATGTGTTTTTCATCCGCTCCTCCTTTTCTGGTAGGACGGTGCAGATCAACGAAAAAGCATTCTGTCATACGAGCGACAGAGCGCGTCGTTTTTGTCTTGCGTCCAAACCCTATAAGGGCCGCACTTTCAGGGCTGTGATACGATTGCCTTCGCGTGCTGTTACCTCGAACCGGAAGCCATGGAACGAAAATACTTGCCCAACAACCGGGATCATCTGGGCTTCGTGGATGACCAGACCAGCAAGAGTGTTGGCCTCTTCATCCGGTAGCGACCAGTCCAGCGCACGATTGGCGTCACGAATGGTCATCGCGCCTTCGACAAGGAATTGGCCATCATCCGTCCGCACGACCGGCACCTCTTCGGCGATATCGAATTCATCGGCGATTTCGCCCACAATTTCTTCGAGAATATCCTCAAGCGTGATCAGGCCACGCAATGAGCCATATTCGTCTACGACCAGCGCAAAATGAGCGTGCATTCGCAGAAACTCGCGCATCTGGTCATCCAGAGTTGTGGTCTCTGGAACGAAATAAGGGGCATTCGCGACTTTGCCGATGTCAAAGCTGGCCAGACGGTCGGTGCCGCCGTCACTGCTGCCAGCCTGCGCATACATCGCGCGGAACAAATCCTTGGCGTGAACAACGCCAACAATGTTCTCCTGCTCGTCCCTGAAAACAGGCAGACGAGTGTGAGGGCTTTCAAGGCATTGCCTCAGGATAGCTTCGGGTGGGGCGTTCGCATCGATCATCTCGATGTTGGAACGGTGGAGCATGATCTCTTCCACCGTGCGGTCGCCCAGATCCAGCGCGCCGAGGATGCGGTCGCGATCTTCTTTTTCAACAACACCTTCTGAATGGCCCAGTTGCAGGGCGCCTGCGATTTCTTCGCGCACGGCCAGAATGTTGCTGTCAGGATCGATCTGAACTCCGAACAAGCGCAATACGCCACGCACCAGCAACCGCACGGCTGCGACGACAGGCGAAAACACCGTCACGACCACGCTGATGATCGGCGCAACGGCCGCAGCGGCCTTTTCGGAATTGGTGATGGCGTATGTCTTGGGCAGAACTTCGGCAAAGATCAGCACCAAAAAGGTCATGACCAGTGTCGCCAATGCCACGCCGCTTTCGCCAAAAAGACGTGTGAACAACGCCGTCGCCAGTGACGCAGCCAGAATGTTGACGAGGTTGTTGCCCAGCAGAACCGACCCGATCAGACGTTCGTTGTCGTCGGTGATTTCCAGCGCCTTTTTAGCCCCGCGCGATCCCTTGTCGGCCTGAGCGCGCAGTTTCCCCCTTGATGAGGCGGTCAGCGCCGTTTCCGAGCCCGAGAAAAATCCGGACAGGATAAGCAGAAACAGGATAGCGCCGGTCGTAAACCAGAATGCGCCGTCGATCATAGAAGGTAAGGGTTCCATTGGTCCTTGATAGGTTAGTGTACTGCATCCGTTATGGGGACGTCGCTCCGCTGGATCAAGGTCTTAGCCTTTGTCCTCATTGCGGTCTTTGCTCAGCGGGTGATGTTGCAACACCAGTTCCGCCAGACGTTCATCCAGAACATGCGTATAGATTTCGGTCGTCGCCACGTCTGCATGACCCAATAACGTCTGGATCGATCTCAGATCAGCACCATTGGCCAGCAGATGCGTAGCGAATGCATGGCGCAGCGTGTGTGGTGTGACTTTTTCAGAAGAAACACCGCCGCGTACAGCCAGCTCTTTCACCAGCAAAAAGAACCTGTGCCGTGTCAGATGACCGGACTTACCGCGTGATGGGAACAGAAAACGCGAGCGTTGAGCGCCTTTTTCCACGGCCAAATCCTCGGCCTCGTCCCGCGCGGTCAGCCACGCGGCCAGCGCATCCCGGGCCGGGGGCGACAGGGGGACCATTCGCTCCTTCCCCCCTTTGCCCAGCACCAGCAGCATCCGGGGATCGCCACGGGCCGAGGAGACTGGCAGGGAGACAAGTTCAGTCACCCGCATTCCGGTGGCGTACAAAACCTCCATCAGGCAGGTGTTTCTTAGCCTGTCAGCTTCGGTTCTCCCGGTTTTTCGGGCGGCCTCCAATAAACGATCAACTTCGGGCACATCCAGCGTCTTGGGCAGCCGTTTCTGCCGGCCGGGACCTTTGATCTGAATGGCAGGATTGGCTGCGCGCCAGCCTTCCTCGAAGGCAAACCGGTACAGCTGCTTTATTGCAGACAAACGCCGCGCGCGGGTCGAACGTGACAAGCCCTGTGCATCGCAGTCGATCAGGTAGGCTTCGATCAGGTCGCGATCTGCCTGATCAAATCCGGATTTCTTGCGGTCCAGCCATTCGGCAAAATCTTTCAGGTCGCGCCCATAAGCCAGCAGCGTATTGGTCGCAGCGCCAAGCTCTGCCGCCTGCGCCTGCAAGAACGTTGAAATCCACAGTGCATCTGATGCCGGAGAGCCCATGATCAACGTTTTTGCAGGATCAAAAGGGACAGGGCCGCACGTCGCGCGGTGTCTTCCAGCCCAACGCGCCGAAATGTTGCAATTGCCGCTGTCAGGTCCACCAGATTGCCCCGCGCGCCATGTGCAAACAATTGCATGGCTTCAATTATGGCTTCGCCCAACTGACCGTTGGTCAGCAACGCATCAATGTCGCCTGGCACAGGCGCTGCCCATTCGAACCCCTGAGCGACGGCATCAGCCAAAGGGGACGGGGACACCGCGCGCCCGGGATCGCCTTGTGCCAAAGCGGCAAGAAACCGGGTTTCGTTCGATGTGTCAGGTGTTAACAAGGCGGCCTGTTCGTAAAGCCCGGACAGCATCAGAATACGCCAGCGCAGGTTTTCGGTGGCAGCAACCGGTAATGTGACAGTCGACAAGCGCTCGGCAAACAGTTCGGCAAACGGAACCTCAAGCCCGACACCGCGCATCTGTTGCCAGACCGGCTGCAAGGTCTTTCCGATCGCTTCCGCGTTCCCGGTGTCTAACGCGCTTTCAAAACGCTGAACGGCGGCCACCCGATCCCAGACAGCACCTGAGGCCGCCGGGTCACGCTCAGTATAAAGGCCCAGCAGCTGATTGGGGGTTAATGCGCCAATGCGGGTAAGCCGTTCCGCTGCTTCGATCTGTGCCTTCCAACCTGCGACATCGCGCAGATCCGCATTGGCAAACGCCCGTGGCAGCGGAGCGGAGGGAAGTCGTTCGCCAATTGCCTCAAACAAACGGAACGTCAGGGGATCAGGGTTCTCAGGCTGCGGCAGGTAAGCTGCGCCTTCATACAGTTCCGGGCTGAGGAAACGGTCCAGAACTGCCAGATCCTCGGGTGGAAGGATTTCAAGCGCATGCGCTGCCTCAAGGGTCAGCGCGGCTGAAGCCCAATCCCCGCGGCGGGCCTTGCAGAAGATCTGAGCCGCATAGTCCCGCGAAAGATGCGGTTCGGCAATAAGGGCGGTACAACTGCGATCCTCATCCCCGGTCAAGAGCGTCGCATCGAACCAGCGCTTGAAACGGTCTTGCGTGTCAGTAGGTCCGGCCAGTTGAACAAGCGATTGCGCCGGATCAGCGGCACCCAGTTGCATCAACCGATCCAGCCGCGCCAGTAAAAGGGTTTCTTCGGCCAGAGGCCCTGACGGCGCGCGTGTTTCAGACAAGAGTAACGTGAACAACAATCGCTGCATCGCCGGGTTGTCACGCACGTGGACGTCGGCGATCAGTTCGGCCAAGCGATCCGCATCGCTGCCTTGCCAAAGGTCGACGGGCAGGCCAGTGACAGAGGACGAAACAAGGCCCAGTGGCTGCGACAGCGCCTCAAGCGAAGTCACTTCAATTTCTGGCAAAGCGCCATCTTGCGTGACCGGTGGTTCCAGCAGAACGGTTCCCGGCAGGTTTTCCGGCGGGTCTGTCAGCCATTCGATGGCGGATAAGGGTTCCTGCGCATGTGCCGACCCGGCCAGTGTGATTGCCAAAAGCAGTTGCTTAGTTGACATCCAGTACAACCGGCTCGCGAATTTCACTTTGAGGCGCAGAGAAATCCACACCAAAGAATGGACCGACATAGGCATAGGCAACCAGCCCGATAAATACCAGGCACAGAACATATATCAGGAATTTGATCAGACGGCTCATGGCGTCACGCTGCCTCAATTTTTGGTTTTGACCAAGTTATAACTGGCATTTTTCCCAAGATCACGTCATTCACGGTGAAATGAGCGAAATTAAGCATAACACGCACTCAGCGGACGCGCAGACCCGATTTGCTCTGCACAAAACCGTGGTTCTGGTGGGGATGATGGGGGCTGGTAAGACAGCCGTGGGCCGCGCTTTGGCCGCGCGTCTGGGTGTTCCCTTTCTGGATAGTGATGCCGAAATCGAATCAGCCGCCAACATGACCATCCCCGAAATCTTTGAGCGGGACGGGGAGCCGTTTTTTCGCACCAAGGAAACACAGGTCATCAGCCGTCTGCTGGACGAGAAAAAAGGCATCCTTTCAACGGGTGGCGGGGCGTTTCTTCAGCCCGACAACCGGCGTATGATCACCTTGCGCGGGGCGTCTGTCTGGCTGCGGGCAGACCTGAGAGTTTTGTGGAGCCGAGTTCGCCACAAGGACACGCGCCCGCTGCTGCGCACTGCTGATCCTTATGCGACATTGAAAGACCTCTACGAGGCGCGTGTTCCGGTTTACGCCGAGGCAGATTTGATCGTGGATTCGGATGGCGAAACTTCGATCGAGAATATGGTGGACCGGGTTGTCGACGCCTTATTGGCGCGCCCTGATGTTTTGGAAATCAGATAATGCATCAAAGAGTACACGTTGAACTTGGAGACCGGTCGTATGACGTTGAGATCGGTCCGGATCTTCTGGCGCGCGCAGGCGATTGGATTGCACCGCTATTGGCGCGCCCCAAGGTGGCCGTCCTGACAGATGAGAACGTAGCTGGCCTGCATCTGGACGCACTACGTGCGGGTCTGAAAGCCGCCGGAATCGAAATGTCCGCGCTGGCCTTGCCAGCCGGGGAGGCGACCAAAAGCTGGCCTCATTTCGAACGCGCGGTTGAGTGGCTGTTGGCTGAAAAGGTTGAACGCAGCGACGTTGTTGTGGCCCTTGGTGGCGGCGTAATTGGTGATCTTGCCGGCTTTGCCGCAGCCGTCCTGCGCCGAGGTGTTCGGTTCGTGCAAATCCCCACGTCTTTGCTGGCGCAGGTCGACAGCTCCGTCGGAGGGAAAACAGGGATCAACGCCCCTCAGGGGAAGAACCTTATCGGCGCTTTTCATCAGCCATCGCTGGTTCTGGCCGATACATCTGTGTTGCAGACCATGACCCAGAGGGACTTTCTTTCAGGGTATGGCGAGGTGGTGAAATACGGCTTGCTTGGGGATGCTGATTTCTTTGAATGGCTTGAGGCGAACGGGCAAAGCGTGTCCTCGGGTGACTTGGCCGCGCGGGTGCGTGCGGTAACCCGCTCGGTTCAGATGAAAGCCGATATCGTGGCCCGGGACGAAACCGAACAAGGTGACCGCGCCCTGCTGAATCTGGGACACACCTTCTGTCATGCCTTGGAGGCTGCCACTGGTTATTCGGACCGTCTTTTGCATGGCGAGGGCGTGGCCATCGGCTGTGCACTTGCGTTCGAGCTTTCGTCCCGCCTTGGGCTGTGTTCACAAGAAGACCCAAGCCGGGTACGCGCGCATCTGCGGGCAATGGGTATGAAAACGGATCTGGCTGATATTCCGGGCGAATTGCCAAGTGCCGAGTCACTGGTGGATCTGATGGGGCAGGACAAAAAGGTCGTGGACGGCCAGCTGCGGTTTATCCTGGCCCGCGGAATTGGTCAGGCTTTTGTGACCTCGGATGTGCCGAAGGATGCGGTCTTATCGGTTCTGTCGGACGCTCTCGCCCCGGTGTGACGCAGGGGTTAACGACCCTGAATGACCATCAGCTCGCCGATGTTTTCGCGGGTTATGTAACCGATCATACGACCGCCATGGCTCAGAACTGCAATCGCCGGCGCACCATTGTGCAGGTGTTCCAGTACGTCCTCAAGGCCGGTTGTCAGCAAGACTGTGGGAACGTTAGCATCCATGATCGAGGTCGCGGGCGCAGTTCTGGGCTGGTCGCTTGCCAGAGCGGTGAACAGGCGATCGCGTGTCACAAAGCCCAGCAAAGTGTGATTTGGGTCCAGTACCGGAAACTCGTGCTGTGTGGTGTGAATGACGGCTTGCGCAGCTGTGCTTAGCGTATCGCTGGGGGACAGGGCATGAAATTCAGTGATCATCGCGTCACGAGCCAGAACACGGCGGACCGCGGATCGCAAAGCGACATCCTGGCTTTCTGCATTCGCTGCAAAGAACACGAATACGGCGATCAATACCAGAATTGGATTGCCAGAGCTCAGCCCTAGAAATCCAAACCCGACAGCGACAATCTGGCCACCAACCGCTGCAATTCGGGTGGCTTTGACGCGATTCACGCGCAAACACAGAAGGGCGCGAAAAACGCGGCCTCCATCCATTGGGAAGGCCGGGATCAAGTTGAAGATGGCCAAAAGCAGATTGATATAGGCCAGCTTGTCCAAAATTCTCACATTTGGTGATTCCAATTGCGCGAGGGTCTCAAGCGGCATCCCTGCACCAAGCACGGCAAGGCCAATGAAGATAGCGATATTCACTGCCGGACCCGCAAGCGCCACCAGAACCTCTTGCATCGGTTTTTCCGGCATTCTCTCAAGTCGGGCCAGGCCACCGATGGGCAGAAGGGTGATGTCGGGGGTTTTGATACCATAGCGCCGCGCCATAAGAGCGTGACCGAACTCATGCGCGACAACGCAGGCAAACAGGGCCAGAACAAAGAGAAGGTTCTCAATCGCGGCTGGCAGGCCACCGGCCGAGAATGCGGCAAAACCGACCCAAGCGAGCAGCAGAAAAAAGGTGACATGGACCCTCAGTTCGGACCCGAGCAATCGGCCGAGAGAGAAGGACCATGTCATATTGTTACTCCGCTTTGGTTAGAACGGAATCTCGTCATCGTCGATTCCGCCCGAGGCTGGTGCCGCAGAGCTGGAAGGACCGCCATAGGGGTCATCGTAACCGCCACCGGCCTGGCCACCACCATAACCGCCGCCGCTGCCGCCACCGCCTTCACCACGACCGTCCAGCAGGGTCAGTTCCCCGCGATAGGGGCGTAGGACAACCTCGGTCGTATACCGATCCTGACCGGATTGATCCTGCCATTTGCGGGTTTCCAGCTGGCCTTCGATATAAACCTTGCTGCCCTTGCGCAGATATTGCTCGGCGATGCGGGCCAGCGGTTCCGAGAAGATGGCAACCGAATGCCACTCTGTCCGTTCGCGCCGCTCACCTGTGTTGCGGTCTTTCCAGTTCTCCGAGGTGGCAATGCGCAGGTTGCACACTTTGCCGCCGTTCTGGAACGACCGGACCTCGGGGTCGCGGCCAAGATTTCCCACCAGAATGACCTTGTTGACTGAACCCGCCATGTAAATCCTCGTTCTGTTCTGCGTAAATGCGCCGAATCTGACGCAATGAGTTTCGTGAGACCCTATACGGCCTGCATCATGGTTGAAAACAGTTGATACAACACTGTCGAATAAGAGTCTTACTGTACTATTTACCAAGCTTTCATTTTTTGCGGGAATACCTATACTCCCACTGGTTTTGATCGAGCAGGATAAGCAAAGATGCGTTCTTGGGTTGCTGGGTTTTCCGTTGCCTGCCTTGTATTGGCCGTTGCGCCGGTGCAGGCACAAACATTGTCCAGCAAAAGCCGCAAGGATATCTTCCTGAAACAGGCGAAGGTTCTGGATTCTCGTGCGGCAACCCAGTACCGCGACTCGGCCCGGCTGAAACCCAAAACAACGCGTGATCAGGTCAGCAAACGGTATTCAGGAAAATATCGTGGAGAATATCTGGAAATCGCACGGCGTGTTGCTCGCCTTCACAACATCCCTGAAGATCTCTTTTTGCGTCTGGTGCAGCAGGAAAGTGGATGGAACCCACAGGCGAAGTCACATAAAGGTGCGTTGGGATTGGCGCAGCTTATGCCACAAACGGCCGAGCTTTTGGGCGTAAACCCGCATGATCCCAAGCAGAACCTCGAAGGCGGTGCCAGATATCTGTCCTGGCAGTACCGCAAGTTCAAATCGTGGCCTTTGGCGCTGGCGGCCTATAACGCGGGTCCTGATGCGGTTGAAAAGCACGGTGGGATCCCGCCGTACAAGGAAACCCAGAACTACGTGAAGGTTATCTGGGGCGGCTGAAACTGATGCTGCGCTGCAGAGTGTCGTATTCTTGATTCAGTGCAACGCCTCCAACTAACCTGACAGGGTATCGCCCAGTAACTGGTGAGGCCCCTCATGCCTGTTGATCATCCGCAGATTCCCAAAGAAACGCTGGCAAACTGGCAGCAACTTGTTGATCTGGTCGCAGAACTGGCCGACGTGCCCGCAAGCCTGATCATGAAAACCGACGCGCCGGATCATGCGGTTTTGATCACATCCGATCACCCCGAGAATCCATATCCGGTCGGTCTGAGTTTCCAGTTGAACCCCAAGCTATACTGTAAGGGTGTTCTGGAGCGTGACGGAGAGTTGGTGGTCGAAGACGCCAAATGTGATCCGGTTTGGGCGGACAACGACGACCTGGAACACGGAATGACCTTTTACATCGGCTTACCGCTGAAATGGCCCGATGGATCGGTGTTCGGCACAATCTGTGTTCTGGACCGTAAACAGAACCGGCGGGCCTTGTTATTCCGTGAGGGGTTGGCGCAGTTCGCGCGCATGGTCGAGTCGGATTTGGCTTTGTTGCAAGAGGTTTATCTGAGACGCGCGTTGGAAGAGAAACTGAACGAAACACTTGCCCAGCTTGAAACGCGTGTTTCGGATCGAACCCGAGAGCTGCAGGAGACGAACACAGCGTTGCGCGTATTGCTCTCAAGTCTCGACGATGACCGCAAGAACCGGGATCACGAAATCGTCGAGCAGGTTCGCAGCAGAGTTTTGCCGTATCTTGAAAAGGTTCGGGCGCAGCTTTCAGGGGATGAGGCGCAGTTTGTCTATCTTGAGCTGGCCGAGAAGAACCTGAACGAGATCACGTCTTCGCTGTCTGACAAGTTGACGGATGCCTTTGCGGCAATGACCCCGACAGAAATGGAAATTGCTCAGATGGTCATGTTTGGGAGAACCACGAAGGACATAGCCAAGGCCCTGTCCCGAGAGACGTCGACAATCGATTTTCACCGCAACAACATTCGCCGAAAACTTGGACTTGAGGGCCGGGATAAAAACCTGCGCAGTCACTTGCTCTCGATTTCGTGAATGTCGAATATGGGGATTGCCCCCATATTCCACCCCTATTTTTTCGGTCTGAGCCGATGTGCTTTAGCTTGTTACCTTTTGGGATGAGGTGCGGAAAAAAGGCGCACGTCCAACAGAGAGGTACATAGATATGGATCGCAAGGATCTGAAGCCGACCATCCTGAAAGGGGACAGGGATCATCTGGCACCGGGTTTGTCTCGGCGGTCATTTTTCATGGCGGCAGGTGCTGCCGGTGTTGGCGCGACCGCTTCAGTGCTGGGGGCGAAACCGGCCGAAGCGCAATCGCAAGCCTGGTTGCAGCCAGGGAACAATAACCATGTGATTGACCTGCAGGGATCGACGGGTCAGGCCAGTGCCGGAGTTGTCGGTATCGATTATTATGGCCATTGCGCCATCAAGATCACTTCGCCCAACGGCGCAACGGTCCTGCTTGACCCCTGGCGTGATGACCCGTCGGGCGCGTGGGGGCTTTGGTTCCGCAATGAATTCCCCCAGATTCCGGTAGACATTACCCTGTCGACCCACGCGCATTTTGATCACGACGCGATCGAACGCCCAAGCTCGACCATGGTTCTGGACAGGATGGTGGGCAATTTCGAGTTCGCCGATATCAAGATCACTGGTTTTGCTGATAAACATGCCTGCGTGGCGCCGGGGTGGTACAACTGGACCAATGCACTGGCCGAGTTTGGGGTCGATGCCTGCCCACCGAACAATGTGGGTCATATGGATATGGTGGTCTATCTGGTGGAAACAGGCGGCATTCGTACGCTGATCTGGGGTGACAATCGCCATAACCCACCGCAGGAGTTTTGGGACGCCGTCGGACAGGTCGATGTTCTGACCCTGCCGGTAGACGGGTCGCAACATATCCTGAGTTTCGATCAGGGTAATGACATCGTGGCCAAGCTAAAGCCCAAGATCATTATCCCAACCCATTACCTGAATGAAGTCACGTCTTACACGCTGACCACGCTGCAATCTGCGGACGAGTGGGTAAAGGGGCAGAAAAGCTATCAGATGCTTGACAGTGCCAGCCTGAAACTGGAGGCCGGAGAGATTTCAGGCATGGATCAGGAGTTCATGCATTTCGGCAACAACGTCATGACCGGCTGAGAGTCTTGTAGGGAACCACCACTCACAAGCGTCGCCGGTCTCCTCGTGACACGCGGCGCTCACAGAAAGGGCCGGTCAACGACCGGCCCTTTCCAGTAAAGATCCGCAAACCTATTCAGCCGCGACTTTGATCACGGGTTGCATCCGTGCCAGCACCTCTTCGGACAAGTGGCACTTTACCTGATGACCCTCGGCCAATGTCTGCACTGGCGGTACATGCGACTCACAGCGACCGTCAGGCACTTCGGACTTCCAGCGACACCGTGTCTGGAACGGGCATCCCGGTGGCGGGTTCATGGCCGAAGGGATATCACCCTCCAGTACGATGTGCTGCTTTTCGACCGATGTATCGGCGATGGGAACAGCACTCAGCAGCGCTTCGGTATAAGGGTGGTAGGGGGGTGCAAAAACCTGGTCAGTTGTGCCCAGCTCGACCACGTGGCCCAGATACATCACCATTACCCGGTCGCTGAGGTATCGCACGATGGAAAGGTCATGGCTGATGAACAGCAACGTGGTTTTGTGCACGCGCTGAATTTCCATCAGCAGGTCGGTCACCGCAGCTTGCACGGAAACGTCCAGCGCTGATACGGGCTCGTCGGCCACCACGATGCGCGCATCACCAGCAAAGGCGCGCGCGATACCAACGCGTTGCTTCTGGCCACCTGACAGCTGACGCGGCATCCTGTCTGCAAAGGCGCGCGGAAGTTTCACCAGATCCAGCAGTTCCAGCATCCGCTTCTTGCGATCGGCCTCGGAATTACCAACACCGAAGATCTCCAATGCCCGGATGATCTGGCGCCCGACGGTCATTGACGGGTTCAGCGTGTCGAACGGGTTCTGAAACACCATCTGAACTTCACCAACGGTCTTTGCGTCACGCTCTTCTATGGGCACTTGTTCGATATTGCGGTTGTCCAGAAGGATCTGCCCGTCCGTGGCCGTCTCAAGACCCATCAAAACTTTGGCGAACGTGGATTTGCCGCAACCGGATTCGCCCACAATGGCCAACGTCTCGGATTCATGCGCCTCGAAACTGAGCGTTTCGTTTGCTTTCACAACCTTCTTTTCGCCACCGCCGAACAGGGCGTTTGCCGCAACCTCATAGTATTTTTTGAGGTTGTCCATCTTCAGAACGACCCTGCCGATCTCACCTTTCTCTTTCTGTTCACCCACCGTGATCGGTGCGTTCCAGTCGATCTCTTTGAATTTCAGGCAACGGGTATGGTGCCGGTCATTTCCGGGAACCGCCTCCATCAGTATGTCCTTGGCGTCACAGCGACCCTCTTCGAAATAGTCGCAGCGCGGGCCGAAATTACAACCAGGGGGCCGCTCATGGGGTAGAGGAAAGTTCCCCGGTATAGCCACCAGCGGGCGCGAATTCTTGTCGGCCCCCGGCAGCGGGATCGACCGGAACAGGGCCTGCGTATAAGGATGCTGCATCTCATCAAACACATCCTTGATCGAGCCGCGCTCGACCGCCTCACCTGAATACATCACGCAAAGCCGGTCACAGGTTTCCAGAACCAGACCGAGGTTGTGCGAAATGAACAGCATCGAGGTGCCGTATTTCTTGCCCAGATCCTTCACCAGCTCGACCACGGCAGCCTCAACCGTCACGTCAAGTGCCGTTGTTGGTTCGTCAAGGATCAGCAGCGCCGGTTTCGACATCAAGGCCATCGCGATCACGATGCGCTGCTGTTGACCGCCTGACAGCTGGTGCGGGAACGAGTTGAGCATTCGCTCGGGGTCCGGCAGGCGCACATCGGTGACAACTTCCAGAGCGCGCGAATACGCTTCTTCTGCGCTGACGCCCTCGTGAATCATGGGCACTTCCATCAGCTGCTTGCCGATCTTCATCGCCGGGTTCAGCGAGGCCATCGGCTCCTGATAGATCATCGCGATCTCATTGCCGCGTATGTCGCGCAATTCATCTGAACTCATTTCCGCCAGATCACGACCCTTGAACTTGATCGTACCGCCAACGATGCGACCGTTTTTACCAAGGTCCTGCATGACGCCCAGCGCCACCGTGGATTTACCGCAACCAGATTCACCGACCAGACCAACAGCTTCACCGGGTTGGACGCTGACTGAGAAATCCATCACAGCCGGAATTTCCCGCAGGCGGGTAAAGAAGGAAATCGACAGCTTGTCGATCTCAAGGATCGGGCCGTCATAATCCGCCATCTTGCTCATCTTGTATCTCCTCACCAGATCGAGGGGATCCCATTCATCTGGCTAAAAATATCTCGGGGGGTCCGGGGGGCTGGCCCCCCGGGCGCTTTCACATCAGTCCTTCAGGCTTTCTTCGCGCAAACCGTCGGCCAGCAGGTTCAGACCCAGAACCAGCGTCAACAAGGCCAGCGCGGGCGGCAGAGCAGGGTGCAGGTAGATCGACAAAAGCTTGCGCCCCTCGTTGATCGTCGACCCCCAGTCAGGGCTTTCGGGCGGCAGGCCCAGCCCAAAGAAACCTAAGGTTCCCAGAAGAATGGTGGTATAGCCAATGCGCAGGCAGAAATCGACGATCAGCGGGCCACGCGCGTTGGGCAGGATTTCCCACAGCATGATGTACCACGGACCCTCGCCACGGGTTTGTGCTGCCGCCACATAGTCACGGGTTTTGATGTCCATCGCCAGTCCGCGCACAATGCGGAACACGGTGGGCGAATTCACAAAGACCACCGAGACAAAGACCACCAGAATACCGCCTGGAATATCGAAAAGATCCAGATAGGTCGGCAGACCCCAGATACGATAGGCGTCGGTATTGATGATGTAGCCACCGGTCGAAATCAGAGACAGGTAGAACCAACCTGCAACCCCCAAAACTCCGATCAGCAGCGGTGTTCGGAAGTTCGGTCTGGTATAGTAGCGTGAGTTCAGCAGCACGCCGAGGAATATGATAGGGAATACGAACAAGACAGCCGCCATGTAGTTCGGCACACCGGTCGCAACGATCTCAGGTGTGACCAGCAGATAGAACAGCAGGATCACTGGGAAGGCCAGGATCAGGTTTGCAAGGAAGGACAGCAAAGTATCCAGCCGACCACCGTAGTAGCCTGCCGGCAGACCCAGCGTGATGCCAACCATGAAGGCAAATATCGTGGCAAGCGGGGCGATCTGAACAACAATCCAAGCCCCTTTGACCATGCGGCTGAACACGTCGCGGGCCAGGTTGTCGCCACCCAGCAGATACCAGGCGTATTGACCGTCCTCCAGATTGGACAGTGGCGTCCCTGGCACTTTGTTCTTCATGCCCGAGACCTGCGACAGCGGATCATGTGTAACGATCAGATCCATCGCGCCGAAAATCCCGGTGAAGACCCAGAACATCACAAGGCCAAAGCCAATCATGCCGATTGGACTGTCAAACAGTTTGCCGTAGAGGCCAAGCTTGCGTTTGAAAGCGATCGACATGGCATAAAGGATGATCAAAGACACCCATACGGGCAAAAACTGCTGGGACATGGCGCCAATTATTCCGGCGCTGGTGCCCATCAGAACGCCTAGCACAATATAGGCGAGTGCGATTCCTACACTGGCCAGGAAACTGTAACGCAGCGCCAATTGTATCAGTGTCCGCAGGCCTGAGCTTGAGCTCAACGTACCGTCCGGGTTCACCGTCATCTGGTCTTCGGGCAGCACGATGCTGGCCAGCATCCATACGGCAATGGACAAGAGCATCAGCGCAAGGCCAAGTGCAAAAAGCGGGTTCAGGAAGGCGATAGAGCCGGTCCAGGTAAGTGGTTCCATGATCTAACCCTCCTTAAGAAATGCGTATGCGCGGGTTGAGGTAGACATAGCCGATATCAGAGATCAGCTGGGTCACCAGCACCACAAAGACCGACACGACCGAAATTGCCAGTAACAGCTGAATGTCGTTATTGCCCGCGGCCTGAACCAGCGCCCAGCCGAAGCCCTTGTAGTTGAACAGGGTCTCGACGATCACCACGCCATTCAGCAGCCAGGGGAATTGCAGCATGATGACGGTGAACGGTGCGATCAGCGCATTACGCAGCGCATGTTTCATGACGATATTGGGGAAGGACACACCTTTCAGACGCGCCGTCCGGATATATTGGGCGGTCATCACTTCAGTCATCGAGGCGCGGGTCATCCGGGCAATATAACCCATCCCATAAAGCGCAATGGTCAGGACCGGCAGGAAGAAGTTTTCAAAGGTCGGGTTCTCCATCGCTTGCGTGGCCGTACCCTTGAACCACTTCAATCCAACTGCAGAAGAGGTGAAGATGGCGATAAAGATCACGCCCGAGACGTATTCCGGTGTCGCCGTCGTTGTGATGGCGAAGGTCGACAACGTCCTGTCGGTGGCAGATCCTTCTTTCATTCCTGCCAAAACACCAAGGATCAACGCAGACGGAACCATCAGCAGCATGACCCAGAGCATCAGACGGCCAGTCAGAGCCAATCTGTTGCCAACAACGGTCGAAACCTCTTCTTTGAAGACGGTCGAATAGCCCCAATACCCTTGCAGGATTCCGCAAAAATTCGGAGATTCCTCGGCGGTTTTGCCCGGCAGAATGCATCTTCCCTGAACGGTTCCGTCTTCATTCGTGTACCGATATGAGGGCAGGACACCCAGCCATTCGCCGTATTTTATCGGAGTGGATTGGAGGTAACCATTTTTGTTCAGGTAGCTCTCAACCTGCTCATCCGACATCCGAAAGTTGCCCTGCGTTTTCGCCAGCTTTTCGAGGTTCGGATAGAGGTTGGTTAAGAAGAAAACCAGGAATGTCAGACACAATGCCGTCAACAGCATGATGCCAACGCGCCTTAGAATGAAAAGTCCCATATTTGCCCCTGTGGGTCGGCTAGCGCGGGTTTCATGGAACGCCACGCTTAGCTGTTATTATTTGTTCGCCGCATTCAGGAAGAAGAGGCCGCGCCGAGGTGGCGCGGCCTTTTGTGTTTTGGCTCAGGACGTAAAGCCGAACTTATAAAGCTGCGGCAGGTCAGCGATATGCTTTTCAACACCCACCAAATTGTCGCGATGATGGCGCATCGCAGTCCGCCAATAAGGTTGGATCGTGACACCTTCGTCGATCATGATCGCCTGCAGTTTGGCCATCACTTCGCGACGCTTATCTACGTCCGCGATCGAGTTTGCTTCAGACAACAAGGCGTCGAACTCTGCATTGGCAAAACCTGATTCATTCCAGGCAACACCTGACTTGTAGGCCAGCGCCAGAACCTGGGTGCCCAATGGGCGGTGGTTCCAGTTCGTCGACGAGAAGGCGTATTTCGTCCAGTCGTTCCAGAAAGTTGATCCCGGCAGAACTGTGTGCTTGGCCTTGATGCCAGCGTCGTTCAGTTGCGCTACAACCGCAGCTGTGGTGTTACGACGCCAGTCATCGTCGATCGATTGCACTTCATGCTCAAAGTCACCCATACCCGCTTCGTCCATCAGGGCTTTCGCGCCGGCAGGATCATACGGAATGCGAGTTACGGCCGAGTCATGTTCAGGGTGCATTGGCCCGACGTGGCAGTTGTCAGCCGGAATGCCATAACCCGACATACCCAGTTCCAGACACACTTCGTTGTCCACCGCCATGGCTAAAGCCTGACGAACGCGCTTGTCGCCGTAGATTTTGTTACCGTTTTCGTCCTCCGCCAACTGGTTCGGTCGGATAACGATGGTGAAGCCCGACGGGATTTCCGAGCGCACAAGCCCAATGCCGTCGAAGATGTCGACGAATTCGCCAACAGACTCCCAGTTCATGTCGATCTCTTCGGCCTCATAAGCCGCAAGGAATGCAGCCGGGTCAGTGCCGTAGTCGATGAACTCGATGCGGTCTATATAGCCGCCTTTGCCAGCCTCATAACCCCACCATTCGAAGCCTTCGTTGCGGACCAGCACGCCTTTGACGCCAACTTCGTGGCTGTCGGGCAGCATGAAGCCTGTGCCGACCGGGTTTGAAAGCATGTCGTTTGCATCAAAGCTGCTATGAACGATAGGAGCGGGATAGTCCGCCATGCCCGGGATGATCGTGATGTCAGGCGCGTTGCACTTCAGTTTGACAGTATGGGAGTCGACAACGGTGATTGCACCGTCCGCAGCTTGCTGAGTGCTTTCGTCGATAAGCGACGCCATACGCGATGCCATCGAGTTGCCTTCCAGACCAGCGTCGCACCATCCTGCGATGTTGCGGGCCACGTCTTCGGCTGTGAAATCGTCGCCATTGTTCCACTTTACGCCCTTGCGAACGTTCAATGTGTATTCGGTGGCATCGGCGTTGGCTTCCCAGCTTTCCAGCAGCATCGGCTTGAACGAGCCGTCGTTGTTGTATTCGACGAGGTACTCCAGCCAGCCTGCTGTGAAAGTAGCAATTTGCGTCCAGTCATAAGTCCGCGGATCTTTGAGCGCGCGCACTTCCATCTGATAGCGGATGGTGCCGCCGCGCTGCGGCTCTTGCGCCGCCGCAGGCGACTGCAGACCGATCAATCCATAGGCTGCCGGTACCGCGACACCCAGCGCCGTCGCGCGGGCCAGAAATTCCCGGCGGCTAAGCTTGCCGTCACGGTATTCCTGCGCGTGCATCTCGGCCGCCCAGTGCACCTTGTCTGTGGTGATTGCCGTATTGGTCATAAATGTCTCCCTGTGACATTGATTTTGTTGATTTGTTATTGTTCTAAGCGACACGGGCTTGTCCTGTCGAAAGAAAGAAGGGTTCCGGTTTTTGGACTCTGTGCATCCCCATGCCGCTATTCGGCACCAGAATTCACTTAACGTCAACGTTCGGAATCGACATAAAATGCACAAAAGCGACGTTCCCGCAGTGTTGATACTTTGGCGCGGATTTTGTCATGTGGCGCTTCGTCAGGAGAAATCCTTGCGGAGATTCTGTGTCAAATCACTGATAACAGACGAAAAACTAATTCGTTTCCGTTGATCCGTTTACTTTGGTTGTCAAATCTTGTGGAATGAACAACACCAGATATCACTTTGAGAAATCAACGTGATTCCATGTTTTCATTCTGGCCCGGAACCACGTGCGTTGGCGTTTGGCAAATTGCCTGGTCGAGATCGTGGCCCTTTCACGGGCCTGATCCAAAGTCAGTTTTCCATCCAGATAGGCCATAAGCTCTGGCACACCAATGGCTTTGCAGGCGGGAAGAACGGGGTCGAAACGATCCCGCATGGCGCGAACTTCGTCGATTGCGCCCAGTTCCAGCATCTGGTCAAAACGGCGTTCAATCCGGTTCAGAAGCCACGCTTTGTCGACGTCGAAAACGATTGGAACCACATCTTTCAGCCGTAAGATTGGCGGTGGAGTATCGGCCTGCCAGGACATCAGGCTGCGCCCCGTGGCACGCTGCACTTCCCAAGCGCGCTGCACGCGCGCGCGGTTCTGTATATCCAGACCAGCCAGAGTCTGTTCGTCAACCCCGGCAACAAGATCAGCAAGGGTCAGTAAGTCTGCTTCGGCCCGCACCTGCACTGGGGTAGCAGGGATCTCGGCCATGCCTTCGGTCAGGGCCGTGAAATACAATCCTGTGCCGCCGACGATGATTGGCCGCTGGCTCCCGGTCAGCAGTGGCACCACTTCACGCAGCCAGTGACCGGCTGAATAATCCTGATCATAGGCGATGTGACCATAGAGCAGATGCGGTGCGCGTTCTTCTTCTTCGGCAGATGGTCGGGCCGAAATCACGCGCCAACAATCATAAACCTGACTTGCATCGGCATTGACGATGACCCCGCCATGGCGTTCGGCGATCTCCAGTGCCAGCGCTGATTTCCCGGATGCTGTGGGCCCTGCAATCAGGACAGGCTTGTCATCGGGAATAGGGGGCAATTTCCGAAATATCGCGTCTGTTGATCGCCGGGTCATATGCGGTTGCCTCAATCCTCACCAACCGCATTGAACCTGCGGAGCTTTTGCTTCATTTTGCGCCGGAAATTAACCCCGTGCCAGCCCGGAGCGCAACATGAGCCTTTCCCCGTCTTCTGAAACTGCCGAAACCCCGAAAACCACATACAAACGTGTCATGTTGAAAATTTCAGGAGAGGCATTGATGGGGGATCAGGGCTTTGGCCTGCACCCTCCAACCGTTCAGCGCATCGCGCAAGAGGTGAAATCGGTTCACGATCTGGGTGTTGAGATCTGCATGGTTATCGGTGGCGGAAACATTTTCCGGGGCCTGAGTGGGTCTGCTCAGGGTATGGAGCGGACCACAGCAGACTATATGGGGATGTTGGCCACGGTGATGAACGCACTGGGTATGCAGTCAGCCCTGGAAGAGATTGGGGTGTTCACGCGGGTTATCTCGGCCATTCGGATGGATGAGGTGTGCGAGCCCTATATCCGCCGTCGTGCCGTGCGGCACCTTGAAAAGAAAAGGGTGTGCATCTTTGCTGCCGGAACCGGTAACCCGTATTTCACCACCGACACCGCGGCGACATTGCGCGCCAATGAAATGGCATGCGAGGCGATTTTCATGGGCAAGAACGGTGTCGACGGCGTTTACGACAAGGATCCCAAGCAACATGCCGACGCGGTGCGCTATGACACGGTCACCTATGACGACGTTCTGGCCAAGCGCTTGCGGGTCATGGATGCGTCGGCCATCGCGCTGGCGCGTGACAACAACCTGCCTCTGATCGTCTTCGGTCTGGATGAGCCCGGTGGTTTCCGTGGTATTCTTGCAGGCGAGGGGACGTATACCAAGGTTCAGGGTTGAGGCCCGAACGAGACTTGGCCCAGAGTATGAGCAACTCAGCCCTGGCAGTCCCGCCGGGGCTTTTTCTTTTGCTTCAGCTTGACGGTCGCGGATGGCGCTGTCTAAGTAACGGTGTCCTTCTGCGGTGAAGGGCTGCCCGGTGTTTCGTCAGTCCATGACGCAAGCACAGGCTGGGCTGGAAGACCTGCCATGATTTCTGAGATGTCCGGAAACATGAGCGGGCATCTTGTTGATATGACAGCACAACTAAGGAGCAATGAGGCATGAGCTCTCTGGATATCAATTTCGTTCGGGCACAGTTTCCGGCTTTTTCCGAACCCAGCCTGAAAGGACAGGCGTTTTTTGAGAACGCGGGCGGGTCTTATACCTGCAAGCCGGTGATCGACCGTCTGACTCGGTTCTATACACAGCGAAAGGTTCAGCCCTACGCCCCGTACGAGGCCAGCCGTCTTGCAGGCGCAGAGATGGATGAGGCACGCACGCGCATGGCCGCCATACTGGGTGTTGAAACCGATGAGCTGAGCTTTGGCCCATCGACAACTCAAAACACCTATGTTTTGGCGCAGGCATTCCGGCAGTGGATGAAACCTGGCGAGGCGATTGTCGTGACCAATCAGGATCACGAGGCAAATTCGGGCCCTTGGCGCCGTCTGGCCGAGGCAGGGATTGAGGTGCGGGAGTGGCAGATCGATCCGGAGACCGGATCACTGAACCCGCAGGATCTGGAAAACATGTTGGACGAAAAAGTGCGTCTGGTCTGTTTCCCGCATTGTTCCAATGTCGTGGGAGAAATTAACCCGGTCACCGAGATCACTGCGATTGCCCACGCTGCAGGCGCATTTGTCTGTGTGGACGGCGTATCTTATGCCCCACATGGTTTTCCGAATATTGGCGATCTGGGACCGGATATCTATCTGTTTTCGGCCTATAAAACTTACGGCCCTCATCAAGGCTGCATGGTCATTCGCCGAACATTAGGAGAGTTGTTGCCCAACCAGGCGCATTATTTCAACGCCGATGTTCTGTATAAACGCTTTACCCCGGCGGGCCCGGATCATGCCCAGATTGCGGCAAGTGCAGGTATGGCCGATTACGTCGAGCTCCTGTGTGCTCATCACGGTGGGCCTGACATGGACGCGGCAGAGCAGGGTGCCTTTGCCCATGATCTGATGAGAGCGCATGAGGTGTCCTTATTGCAACCGGTTCTGGATGCGGTAAAGGATCGCAATGCGGTGCGTCTGATCGGCACATCAGACGCCACCCGGCGCGCGCCGACCGTTGCGCTGTCGTTGAACCGCCCGGCTGAACCTGTTGCAGCGGAACTGGCGCAATACGGCGTTATGGCCGGAGGCGGCGACTTTTATGCTGTGCGCCCCTTGAAAGCGATAGGAGTAGATCCGGCACAGGGCGTTTTGCGGGTCAGCTTTACGCATTATACCTCGCAGCAGGAGGTTGATCAGCTTTTGGAGGCGCTTGAACGCGTTTTGTAATCCACTTTCCGCCGGGATTCGTAGAATGAAGAAAACCACAGGGCGGATATGGAAAACGAGCATTCTCCGATCATCTTATGGTTCCGACGGGATCTGCGCCTGTCGGACCATCCGGCATTAACTGCAGCTGTCTCAAGCGGTCGTCCGATCATACCAGTTTTTGTTCATGACCCTCTTGTGCGACACCTTGGCGCGGCCCCGAAATGGCGGTTGGGGCTGGGTCTGGAGGTCTTTAGCGACGCTCTGACGAGGCTGGGTAGCCGACTGATCCTGCGGCGTGGAGATGCGCTTGAGCATTTGCAGACACTTGTTAAAGAGACGGGCGCAAAGGCTGTTTTTTGGTCGCGGGCCTATGATCCGGCGTCGATCACACGCGATACACAGATCAAAACGGCTCTGACCGAACTGGGGGTATGCGCAAAGTCTTTTTCCGGTCATTTGCTTTTTGAGCCCTGGACGGTATCAACAAAACAGGGCCAGCCGTTTCGTGTCTACACCCCTATGTGGCGCGCGGTTCAGCGGCGGGACGTGCCCGCGCCGGATGCGTTGGTGTCACGCTTGGCAGCGCCAGCGACTTGGCCTTCCAGTGACAGACTTAGCACCTGGCAGATGGGTGCGGACATGAATCGGGGTGCTGCAATCGTGCGTCCCCATGTCCAACCCGGCGAGCAGGCCGCCCGCGATCGCCTTGAGCACTTTCTCGACCATGTCCCCCGTTATTCCACTGACCGTGACCGATTGGATTTGGAAGGAACATCAAACCTGTCAGAATACCTTTCATTGGGCGAGATCGGGCCACGTACAGTCTGGCACAGGGTTCAACAGGCTGCGATGATGGGAACCCCCGGCACTGAGGCATTTCTGCGGCAGATGGTCTGGCGTGAGTTTGCCTATCACCTGATGTATCACTCACCGCATCTGCTGACCGAAAACTGGAAAGCGGAATGGGATGATTTCCCCTGGAACGTCGATCCGCACCATCCTGAAGTTGCCGCCTGGAGGCAGGCCCGAACCGGAATTCCTGTCGTCGATGCTGGCCTGCGACAGATGTATGTGACAGGCCGTATGCATAATCGGGCCCGGATGATTGTTGCCAGCTACCTGACCAAACATCTGATGACACACTGGAAAATCGGGATGAGTTGGTTCGAGGATTGCCTGATTGACTGGGACCCGGCCTGTAACACCATGGGCTGGCAGTGGGTTGCTGGGTCAGGCCCCGACGCGGCACCTTTCTTTCGCATATTCAACCCTCAAACGCAGGCGGAAAAGTTTGATCCGCAGGGGTCTTACCTGCGGCGCTGGATCGCCGAAGGCCAGACGAAACCCAGTGACATTGCGCTTTCTTATTTTGCTGCGGTTCCCCGGTCATGGAACCTGTGTCCGCAGGCGGATTATCCCGAACCTGTCGTGAAACTGGCGGACGGTCGAAACCGCGCCTTGCGTGCGTATGAAAGCCGAAAATCCCACTAAGGAACTGAAAACTTGCCAGAAACAAAATCGCGCCCTAGCCTGATAACTGTACCGCAGAGGGGAGAGCGGATGGTGCTGACGACGACAGAGGGGCAGTCGGATCTGCCCAGGTATTTCGCCCAGGTCTTCAAGATGCTGACCCGAATGGAGTCGGGGCGGTTGGACATTACATTGCCCGATGGCCGCACTTTTCGCGCTGAAGGGCCCAAGGCAGGGCCCGTCGCCCAGATCGACATTCACAACGGAGATGTTTTTGCCCGCCTGATCCGCGAAGGCGAACTGGGTTTTTCTGATGCCTACCTTGAGGGACATTGGAGCACGCCAGACCTCCGCTCATTCATGGATCTGGTCCATTTGGGGTCTGAGACCGTCTATGACGGATTCACTGGGAAATTTATTGTTCAGGCCTATGAACGGCTGCGGTTCTGGCTTCACCGTAATAACAGGACGCAGGCGAAGAAGAATATCTCGTACCACTATGATCTAGGTAACGACTTCTACGGTTTGTGGCTGGATGACACGATGACCTATTCCAGTGCCATTTTTGAGACCGGGCAAGAAAGTCTGGAGAAGGCGCAAACTGCCAAATACGCCAGCCTTGTCGATGAGATGGGGGCCAAACCCGGCGACCACATTCTGGAAATCGGATGCGGATGGGGCGGTTTTGCCGAATATGCCGCGAAAGAACGGGGCCTGCATGTAACCGGCCTTACGATCAGTGAGGAACAATTTAAATATGCGAAAGAGCGTATTGAAAAAGCAGGACTTTCGGATCAAGTGACGTTCAAGTTGCAGGACTATCGTGACGAGCGTGGACAATATGATGGCATCGCCTCAATCGAGATGTTCGAGGCGGTGGGCCAAAAATACTGGCCGGTTTATTTTGAAACCGTTCGCGAGAGACTGAAGCCGGGGGCGCAAGCGACCTTGCAAATCATAACGGTGGGTGACCACCGCTGGGATTACTACAAGAACGGTGTAGATTTCATTCAGAAATACATCTTTCCGGGCGGAATGCTCCCATCACCTTCGATCCTGCGGCAACAGATCAATCAGGCCGGTCTGAATGTGGTGAAGTCGAAAGAATTCGGCAAAAGTTACGACCTGACACTGCGGCGGTGGTATGAAACGTTCAACGCAAAATGGGAACAGATCGCAGATCTGGGGTTTGATGAGCGTTTTCGCCGCATGTGGAATTATTATTTGACGGCATGTGGCGCAGCCTTTGACACGCGCAATTGCGATGTGACACAGATCACCGTAGCAAAGCAAGTTAACTGACGGACCGTTATATGCCCACTGCCTCGCGTCTCGTAGCCGCCGTTTGCCTCATCGTGCTGGCCTTCATTGTCTCTGGCATGATCATCGAAAACGGTGAAGAAGGTAAGGATTATGGGTACTTTACCGTGGTCAACATGGCCCTTGGTGCGGTTTGCGGGTGGGGCATCATGGGTAAGCGGGCCGGGCGCGGTTGGACTGCTGCGATCAACAATGGGCTGACTGGTGTCGCCTCGCTGATTTTCTGGGCGCTGTTCGTGCAGGGCTGTTATGAAATGTTCCGGCTTGCCATGCGCAATCGTTACGGTGGCCCGTTCGAGGCCATACTGGCCATTTTCAAAATCGGGATTGAGTACGGTAAGCTGCTGATTTATCCGGAAATCCTGATTGCATTCCTGATTGGTGCCGTTGTCTCGGGGCTGGCCACAGAACAGGCCAACCGTTCGTGGCGCTGATCCGTTTCCTTACAAGAGAGATCGAATTTGTCTGATTTGTTTTTTTATGGAACGCTGCGGCACTTGCCGTTGTTGGAACGCGTTCTTGGCCATCCTCTGAGCGAAAGCAAAGCACGGCCCGCCCGACTTCGAGGCCATGCTGTCCATTCTGTTCAGGGGCAGGATTTCCCGATGATCCTGGAAACGGAAGGCGCCAGTGCCGAAGGGTTGCTCGTGCAGGACTTGTCGCCTGAGGATCTGGCCAGGCTGGATTATTACGAAGGGTCTTTCGACTATGATCTGAAGCCTTTGAAAGTCGAATTAGAAGACGGGACCGAGGCCGAAGCGCAGGTCTTTTTTCCGGCACCCGATGCATGGAGACCGGGTGATTTGTGGTCGCTTCAGAACTGGGCGGACAGATTGGGCGAACTCACAACGCTCGCAGCTGAGGAAGAGATGGCCTATTTCGGGAAGGTCGCCCCCCGGGTCATGGCCCGCAGTATTCGCGCCACGCAAACGCGTGCCTGGTCGAAGATTATGGCCGGGCAGCGGCGAACCGGTGATCCGCGGGACATTGCAAAAGACGTGATCGTGCATCGCCATGACCGGGTGTATCTCGATTATTTCGGGATGGAGGAAATCGATCTGCAACACCGGCGGCATGACGGCAGCATGGGTCCGGTGCTGCGCCGTGGAAGCTTGTTGCAGGGCAGTGCGGTCGGCGTTCTGCCCTATGATCCGGTCCGTGATACCGTTTTGATCGTGGAACAGTTCAGACCGCCGGTTTTCCTGAACAACGATCCGGAACCCTGGCTTTGGGAAGCGGTGGCCGGGATGATTGATCCGGGCGAGACACCCGAACAGGCCGCGCATCGCGAGGCGATGGAGGAGGCGGGTATTCGTTTTGACAGGCTGGAATATGCCGGCGGGGCCTATACCTCGAGCGGATCTTCCACCGGGTTCATGTATCTTTATGTTGGTCTGGGTGAGTTGACACACACCACAATCACTGGCGGCCTGGACACAGAAGGTGAAGACATCCGCAGTCAAATCTTGCCGTTCGATGAATTCATAGACTTGACGGATCGTCATGTTTTCAAGGATCTACAATTGGTGTCTCTGGCTTATTGGCTGGCCCGCCATCGGGACAGATTGCGCGGGTGACTATCCTGCTTGTGGTCGCGGCGGTGCGGCTGTAAATCTTCGATGGTACAAACGACAAGGGGCCGTCATGCGCATTGCACGAGATCTTGCTGACGCAGTAGGAAAAACACCGTTGATCCGGCTGCGCCGCATCAGTGAAAAAACTGGTTGCGAAATTCTCGGCAAAGCCGAATTCATGAACCCCGGTCAATCCGTCAAGGACCGTGCTGCACTCTTTATTATCCGTGATGCCATTGCGCGGGGCGATTTGAAGCCCGGCGGCACCATTGTGGAAGGCACCGCAGGCAATACCGGTATTGGCCTGGCGCTGGTGGGTGCGTCAATGGGGTTCAAGACCGTGATTGTGATCCCGGAGACCCAGTCGGAAGAAAAGAAAGACATGCTGCGGCTGGCAGGTGCACAACTGGTTCAAGTTCCGGCCGCACCTTATCGCAACCCCAACAATTTCGTGCATTATTCCCGCCGTCTGGCCGAGGAATTGGCGCAGACCGAACCCAATGGGGCGATCTGGGCCAACCAGTTTGACAACGTGGCGAACCGTCAGGCCCATGTTGAAACCACAGGGCCCGAAATCTGGGAACAAACAGCAGGTAAGGTCGACGGGTTTATCTGTGCTGTCGGGTCGGGCGGTACGTTGGCCGGGGTTGCCGAAGCGTTGCAGCCCAAGGGTGTGAAAATCGGTCTGGCCGATCCTATGGGTGCGGGTCTCTACTCTTACTACACCACCGGTGAAATCGCGATGGAGGGCGGATCGATTGCCGAAGGTATCGGACAGGTGCGGATAACAAAGAACCTGGAAGGGTTCACGCCGGATCATTCCTATCAGATCACTGACACCGAGGCGTTGCCCTATATCTTTGACCTGCTCCGTGAAGAGGGGCTGGTTATGGGCGGGTCAACCGCGATCAACATGGCGGGCGCCGTGCGTCTGGCCAAGGAAATGGGGCCGGGCCACACGATTGTGACTGTCCTTTGCGACTATGGCACGCGGTATCAGTCCAAGCTGTTCAACCCGGATTTCCTGCGCGAGAAAGAATTGCCGGTGCCGGATTGGATGACCGAAGCACCGCGCAGCATTCCCGGCGTTTTCGAGGACGTGTAATGCCTGGGCAGGTTCGCCTGTTTCTGACACTGGTATTCCTGTGTCTTGTCGGGCTCGCAGGCGGTGCTGTCGCGCAGCTGACCGACAGGCAAAGTGAGTATTACCGGGGCTGGATAAAAACGGCTGACCGTGCCGAGTCCGTGATTGAAGCGAACCGTGCGTCAAACGCTGCGTTTGAGAATTTACGTTCTGAAATAAACGGTTACCGAGAGGACTTTAACAAGGCACGCAGCGCCAACACAGACCGTATCACAACGCTGGAAAGCCAGATCAAGGCGCTTGGTCCGAAACCCGAAGGGGACGCGGCCGAACCTGAAGACATCGCTAAATTGCGAACTCATCTTAATGAGCAGCTCAACAGTTTGCGGGTGCCGCGCATCATTTCCGAAGAAGCTTATACCCGCGCAAATGGATTGATCAGTGAAATCGATCGGATCATCCGGACGCGGCAGACAAAACAATTCTTTGAGCGCGGGCCGTCACCGATCAACCCCGTATATTGGGGACCTGCATGGCAAGACGTAAAAGAGGCGCTTCAGAGCCTGACAAATGAAACAATTACCAACCTGCGTTCGGACGTAGTGAAAGAACGTATCCGTGATCGTGGCTTGGGAATCCTGTTTCTGGTGATCCTGGCCGCGGTATTACTGATCTTCGGCAAACGTTGGTCCGAGCGGGGCGGCGACTATCTGAGGTTGCTGGGCGGAGCGGGCACTGGTGTTTGGTCCTTCATCATTTCTCTGTTGCGGATTCTGTTGCCATGGATCGGTGTCGTTGCCGCCATCGCCGCGATCAGTCTTTCGGGTATTCCGGGTCTGCGAGGCAGTTTGTTGCTGGAAAAAATCCCCTACTGGGCGGCAATTGCCTTCTTCTACGACTGGATTGGCCGACAGATTTACGTGATTGGCGCTTCACAAGGATTCAAGCGCCTGTCTGCTGCTCGGATTACCGAATTGCGGATATACATTGATCTGTTGGCTTTGATGTTGATCCTGCACGAACTGGCGCTTCTGTTTCAGCAGATCGAAAACGTCTCGGATGCGACTCGTGCGGTGATCAGCTTTCCCGTGATTGTTGGAACGGCATTGCTTTTGCTCCGCGTGCGGCAGATCAGAACGAACGACCGCCTGCTGGACCAGACGGCGTCTACCCGGGCCGCCGGATTCAGCCAGTTGTTGGAATTCCTGCGCAAGGCCATGTTCCTGCTGGGGATCGCAACACCCGTACTGGCACTGGCCGGCTATACTAATGCGGCCGAAGCGATCGTGTTTCCGGCGGTAAAAACGCTGGTTCTGATTGCCGCTCTGGCGATTTTCCAACGGTTCGTCAGTCAGATATACGGATGGATCACAGGGCAGGGCGACGCTGCGCGCGACTCTCTTTTTTCGGTCCTGGTGGGCTTTGCACTCGCCATCGTCGCGCTGCCTGTTCTGGCGATATACTGGGGCGCGCGCGAAACGGACCTGCTTGAGGTGTGGTCACGTCTGCTGCTTGGCTTTGACATCGGCGGTGTCATGATCTCGCCCAGCAATTTCCTGACATTTATCGCTGTTTTCGCAATCGGATATACGCTGACACGGTTGTTGCAAAGCGGGTTGCGCAACTCGCTGTTGCCCAAAACCAGCATCGATCCGGGCGGGCAGAACGCGATTGTCGCTGGCTCGGGGTATATCGGGATCTTTCTGGCTGCGTTGGCAGCGATTATGGTCGCGGGGTTTGATCTGTCGTCGCTGGCAATTGTTGCGGGCGCACTGTCTGTCGGTATTGGCTTTGGGCTGCAGACGATTGTGTCCAACTTTGTGTCCGGCATCATCCTTCTGGTGGAACGGCCAATCTCCAAGGGTGACTGGATTGATGTGAACGGGATGATGGGCTACGTGCGTGACATTTCCGTCCGCTCGACCCGTATCGAGACGTTCGACAGATCGGATGTGATCATTCCCAACTCGGACCTGATCAGCGGTGTTGTCACCAACTATACGCGTGGCAATACAATCGGCAGGGTGATTGTTCCGGTCGGCGTCGCATATGGCACTGATACGCGTCTGGTCGAGACCATCCTGAGTGAGGTTGCGAACAACCACCCGATGGTTTTGGCCAACCCGGCACCCAGTGTGGTGTTTCAGGGGTTTGGAGCGGATGCATTGGATTTTGAAATCAGGGCGATCCTGCGGGATGTGAACTGGGTTCTGTCCGTCAAATCCGACATGAACCACGAAATCAACCGACGCTTCCTTGAAGCAGGCATCGAGGTGCCGTTTGCACAGCGTGATATCTGGTTGCGTAATCCCGAAGCTTTGCAGACCTCAAACAAGGTGAAAGCGGCTGGTTCAGCGTCCAAACAGAAGGCAGATGAGTCGACGACAAGAGAGCCAGTTGAACTGACCGAATCTGATCTGGACCCCGACGCTGGCGATGAATTCTGACGACCTGTCCGAAAGCTGAAGGGTAGCCTTTCCGGTGGTTTGGCGCACCGGAAAGGCGACCGGATTTAATTGATCTTTCCCGTGATTTCGCCGAATTGGGGCCTTGCAAATTCCATGACATTGGTCCAAACATCGCCGGCACGGAGAGGTGGCCGAGTGGTCGAAGGCGCACGCCTGGAAAGTGTGTAGGCGGGGAACCGTCTCCAGGGTTCGAATCCCTGTCTCTCCGCCATTGCCCCTTTTTACAGAGAACTATGTCTGCCCCGGCGTCTTGGCTGTGCAACGCAGTTTCGTGAACCACGCCAGATTTCCGAAAGCCCAGGATCGTGTACCCTGGTCGCTATTGCTTTCCCTTAAAAGAATACCCGGTAAACCGGAAAATAAAAAACACCATAAACATTAACAAAAATATCAATTTGATATAGAGTTATAGTGTTTTTGTTCTGTATCGCTTGGGTTTTCGTGTGACACAAACGCTTTATGACAAATACGGTGGCTTCAAAACGATCAGCCGTGTCGTGATGACCTTCTATGAAATGGCGTTGGATTCGGATGATATCGGCCATTATTTTGAAGATATCGACATGCCTCGGCTGATTGATCATCAGACGAAATTCGTATCGTCCCTGATTGGCGGACCGGCGTCATTCAGTGATGACAGGATCGAAGCCGTTCACAGGCATCTGGGTATTTCACACGACGAATTTGATGTGATGGCTGAGCTGTTTGGCGAAGCGCTGAGCGTGCATGGTATGTCCGATCAGGATATCAAAACCGCGCTGGCTGCAATTGAAGGGAAGCGTTCAATTATCGTCGCCCGAAACGCGGCATGAGCATTCATGCGATAAACGAACAGCTGTTACGCGCCATCGGTGTCGGCATTGCCGTGGTGCGCGCCTCGGATCTTCAGTTCGTGTTTCATAACGGACCTTTCGCAGAGTGGTTTGGAACCCCCGAGAACGGCAGTACTCTTACGGACATTCTGCCTGCCCTTGATCCCAAAGAACTGGAAGACGTCAAGCAATCGGGCCTGAGATATTCGGTTGAGTTGCAGATCAAACCAAAGCGGCGGACCTTGATCTTTGCGGTCGCAGTTTCGTTGGCAAGCGGATTGTCCGAGCAGGTTCTGATTGTCGAATGCCAGAACATCACGCGCATTCGCGAGCTGGAAAGCATGATCGACAGCTATTCCACCATGGTCGAACGCAACACACGAGAACTGGAACGCGAAAAAGAACGGGTTGAACGCCTGCTTCTGAACCTGATGCCACGGGCTGTTTATGAAGAGTTCAAAACCTTCGGTGTCGTCACTCCGCAGCTCTACAAGCAGGTGTCTGTGGTCATGCTGGACTTTGTGGGTTTCACCGATTTCGCGGCCAAGACCGACCCGACAGTGACCCTGAGTGAGTTGAACGACATTTTCACGGCGTTTGACAGGATCGTTGAACAATTCGGGTGTGAAAGGATCAAAACAATAGGTGACGCATATCTTGCGGTCTCAGGCATGCCTGACCCGACACCCGATCATGCGACTGCAGTGGCCCATTGCGCGGTACGTTTCCTGCGTTATCTCGAACGCCGTAACGAAAGCCATCCGCACAAATGGCAGGCCCGGATCGGTTTGGGCATGGGGGCCGCAGTCGGGTCTGTCGTGGGCATTCAGAAATACGTCTACGACGTTTTCGGTCCGGCGGTAAATATCGCGTCCCGACTGCAAATTTTCGCCAATCCTATGAAAATAGTTGCGCCGGAAGAGATGAAATACGCCCTGATTGATGAGTTTCAGGTCTCGGACCTGGGACGTGTCGACATAAAGGGAATGGGCGAGATGAATCTTATCAACGTTACGTCCGGGCTGAGCTTACCGCAAAGCAGTCGAACTTTTTGAAAGGTGTCAGTCGTCCTGCGGGATCAGACCCAGCCCTCGCAGATAGATACCAATGCCGCTTTCCAGCAGGTCTTCCGGGGGGAAGGGAGACGTCGCCCCGGTATTGCGCGCGTATAATTCGACCACGCCATGGCTCATCGCCCAGATGTGCGCGCTGAACATCGACGCGGGCGGGCGCTTTTCTGGTGGAATATGTTGCGACAAGTCAGCGGCTGCTTTCTCGAGAACCGATTTGGCCCGATTGGCGGCCATGGATAATTCTGGGGTGCGATTCAACGAAATTCCGCTTTCAAACATGGCGATGTAGTGGCCGGGGTTCTTCCGGGCAAAAGCCAGATAGGCCCGCCCGGTTGCCTCGAAGGCGGATAGGGCAGAGGGTTGGCCTGTGTCATAAGCGTATTGCATCAGGTCCGCGAACATCTCGAATCCCTGCCGTGCGGCTTCGGCGATAAGGTCTTCGCGCCCTTCAAAATGGCGATAGACTGCGGCTGGTGTTACGCCAGCGGTTTTGGCGGCTTCAGATAACGTAAAACCTGTCGGCCCCTTTTCTTCGATCAGGGACAAGGCTGCCTCGATCAGAGCTTGCTTTAGGTTTCCGTGATGATAACCGCGTTTCGACATCCCGGCCTCAGGTTCTTCGATTAGGTATTGGAAGACAAGGGGATAGACCAAATACACCCGGTCGTCCAACACTTGCCCTTGAAAGCCTTGGCCGGGCAGGGCGAAAACGCAACCTACGCTTCCCAGACATCCGGACCACCGCAGATCAGGGGATCAATGTCACCAATGCTTTTTGCGTCCTTCTCATCATAGTCCAGCGTGTGCAGGACCGATTGAATTGCTGCAAGACGGGCGCGTTTCTTGTCGTCGGACCGGACTATTGTCCAAGGAGATATGTCTGAGTGTGACCGGGTAAGAGTTTCCGAAATCGACTGTGTGTATTCGTCCCACTTGTCCAACCCTGCCACGTCAATCGGGCTGAGTTTCCATTGCTTTAACGGGTCGGTTTCACGGGCCAGAAAACGGTTCAGTTGCTCAGCGCGCCCGACATTGAGCCAGAACTTGAAGAGTTTGATGCCATCATTGACCAGACCCGTTTCAAGCGGCAGAACCTGACGAAAGAACCGCTCGCGCTCTTCCCGGGTGCAGAAACCAAAGACGTTTTCGACCACGCCGCGATTGTACCAGCTGCGGTCAAAGAACACGATCTCGCCGGCTGCAGGCAGGTGCGGGATGTAGCGCTGAAAGTACCATTGACTGCGTTCAGTTTCCGAGGGTTTGCTGAGCGCCACATTGCGCGCTCCGCGCGGGTTCAGGTTTTCGCGAAACCGTTTGATCGTTCCGCCCTTACCGGCAGCATCGCGGCCTTCGAAGATGATGGCGATCCGTTGCGCCGTGTCCTTGACCCAAGACTGCATTTTGACCAGCTCGATCTGGAGCAGTTCCATCTGCTCATCATAGTCCTTGGGTTTCATCTTCTCGCTATATGGGTAGGTCGGGTTCAGGATATCGCCTTTCTTCGAATTCTCGATCTCATCCCGCACAGCTTTGGGCGCGCTATCCTGAAAATACTTCTCGATAGAACCTTTTTCGGTCCGAGCCATATGTCACCTCGCGATAAAACCCATATCCGACTATGGATTAGAGCTTGGATTAACGCAAACCTGCACGCTGCACTGCACGATCAATTGCGGCAGCAACCTCGGGCGCTGCGACAACCTGCGGCATGTGACCGATCCCCGGTAACGCGACCAGTTCGGCCTGCGGGATTTGCTGGATCAGACGTTGCGAATGCCATTCAAGGCCGACAGTGTCGTCGGCGGTGCCGTGAACGATTTCGGTTGGCACTGAAATCTCACCGTATCGCGGCTGCAATTGGGTTATCTCATCCAATAGGTTGGCCCGTTGCTTGGCATTTGCATGCATGGAACTGCGCCGGATGGTCAGGCCGGGCCCAAAATGTTCAGCATATCCAGCGGGGGCCGATTGGGGCGCAAATACACTGTCCAATGCCCGCGTTACGTACCAATCGGGCACAAAGGAAGAAATCAGAGGCAGGGCGAGCGTATTGCCGAGCGTGGTAGACGCTAATTGGTTAAACCCATCCAGCGGCGTTTCCCACGGAATGGCGGCGGGTGCGATCAGAACAAGTGCTGAGAGGTCGTCGGTCCTGGTGACCGCCCATGCAAGCGCCACTGAACCACCATAGCTTTGGCCCGCCACGACAGGCTTGTCCGCCCCAAGCTGGGCAGCAGCTTTTTGCAGGATATCCGCTTGTTCCGTGATCGTTTCACCGTCTGGGTTGAAACTTTCTGAAAACCCCAGGCCGGGCCGGTCAAAAACGATGACGCGGTAGTTTTCCGCCAGAATAGGTGCCAGCGCAAAGGTCATGTCGCGGGTGTTGCCGCTTGAGCCGTGAAGAAGGACAACATCCGGCCCATTCCCTATGACAACCGCATGAACCGCGATTCCGTCGACATCAAGAATCTGGCCTTCGGGTGGGAAAGCCGCTTCTGCATGTGCTTCAATCCGGGCGCTGCGCCACGCAGTCACAGCGACAAGGCCCAGAATGATGAGGCTAAAGGATATCAAGGTTTTAGTGGCCAATTTTGCTCATATCAAAAGGCGTCGTCTGATAGATTTCGTTTATCCAGTTTCCGTAAAGAAGATGCGCGTGACTGCGCCAACGGTTTTGAGGTGTCTTGGATGGGTCATCATCCGGATAATAGTTGATCGGCACGTTGATGGGCGTGTTATTGGCGACGTCGCGGTCATACTCCTGTTTCAGCGTGTCGCTGTCATACTCAAAATGATTGAAGATATACAGCGCGCGGTGGCTGGGATCTTCGACCAGACAAGGGCCCACATCATCGCTGCCCAGCAGGGTCGTCAAACCCTGCGCGGCGTCGATCTCATCTTGTTTCATTTCCGTCCAGCGGCTGACCGGGATAACGCAATCGTCAGAGAACCCACGTAAAAAAGGTGATGCAGGGTTCAGATTGCGGTGGCGGAAACAGCCAAAGGCCTTGGCATCCAGCATGTGCTTTCGAACACCATGAAAATGGTTGATCATCGCCATCCCTCCCCAGCAAACACCAAAGGTTGAATGAACGTTGGTTTGGGTCCAGTCGAAGATTTCGCTGATTTCATCCCAATAGGTGACATCACCGAATTCCAGATGCTCGATCGGCGCGCCAGTAATGATCAGGCCGTCAAATTTCTGGTCCTTGACCTCCTGAAAAGGCTGATAGAACTCGGACATATGCTCGGCGGCAGTGGTTTTTGTCTGATGTTCCGTCATACGGATCAATGACAGTTCGATCTGCAACGGGGTTGCACCGATCAGGCGCGCAAACTGGTTTTCCGTCTGGATCTTCTTCGGCATCAGATTTAGCAGCCCGATGCGCAGGGGGCGAATATCCTGACGCATTGCCTGATCCTCGGACATGACCATAACGCCCTCTTTGTTCAGGACGTCAAAGGCGGGCAGATCAGAGGGAATTTTGATGGGCATGTGTCTGACTTCGAAGAGATTAGGGAAAACTGGTAGTTAGGCGTTATTGCGTCTGGCCTCAAGGGTGCGTTCGATCAACTCATCGAAATCGGCCGCATCGCGGATTTTGCCGATGTCGTTGGCATCAATCGTCACGCCCCAGTTCTTTGCCATCGCCTCGTATCGGGGCTGACGATGGGCCAGGGCTTGCGCATAGGTCCAGCGGACAAAATCATCGGGGTTGACCTCGGCCTCTGCACAGCCGTGTTGATCCAGATACTCGGTCCAGGAACGTGTCAGGAAATCAGCCTGATAGGACATGGGTTTTGGGGCCTTGTCGAAACGGCGCACAAGGTCGGCTGTGTGACCCTCGTCACCCTTCAGCCAGATCATGAGGGTGTGCCGCGCGAGTTCGGACAAAACCTGATCCCTTGGGTCTTCGGGATCTACCCACTCGCAGATGGATCCGCCCGTATCGCAGATAAAGTGAGGATATTTGTACAGACGCTCGGCGCGGTCGATGAAGTATTCGGTGTCCAGCAGCGCATGAATTTCGGCCAAGCGAAACTGTTCCTGCCTGCGGCGGTACTCCGGCATGTCCAAGCCGCCCAGATCGGGGTTTCCCGGCTTGCCCAGATAAGCGGCAACAGGTGTCAGGTTGGCGAATGAAATATTCGAACCGATATAGATCGAATCCGACAACAGCAGTTCACGCAAGAACGGAACTTTCATGGCCTCGGCCTTGGCATTGTCGGTGATGTACTCGCCCATATAGCGCGTGCCAATCCGGTAATCGATCGAGTAGTGGAACCAGTTCCCAGAATCTCTGAGGATGTTGGATACATAGGTCTTGCCCAACCCCGACATGCCAAAGAACAGCACTTTCTTTCGGCTTGCCGTGCGCCAGTCATTGGCTGAGGTGTAGATCATTTTGCGCTGTCCTTTTTTGCCCTAGCTAAATCGGGCAGCGCACGGCGTCAATTGGGCCGGGACGAACGATTGAGAACCAAAAGGCCAATCGCCAGAACGGCAAAGCCCAGAAAGGCATTTGGGGGCAGGGACTCTTCGCGCAGTAATGCACCCAGAACAATAGCGACCGGAGGTATGACAAGTGTGACCAGCATCAGATTGCCACTGCCGGCCATTGCCAAAACCCGGTAGTAAAGCAGATATGCGCCGGCCGTTGCGACAATCGCATAGTACCCGATGGCCACCCAGGTTATTGCGGGTAACGCCAAGCTGGGTACTCCATCAACTGCTAGTGTTATTGGCAATACCAGCACTGTCGAAGCCGTCAGCATACCGGCGGCGGCAATCACCGGGGGAAGGTGCGATAAAGTCTGCCTCGCCCAAGCCGCGGCACATGCGTAGGAAACTGTTCCGGCCAACACTGCAAGCTGAGCGGTGCTTTGCAGGCTGAAACTCAAGAAGTTCAGCACTCCAATCGCGATTGAGACACCAAGAAAGCCCAGGCAGACACCCAGTAGCCGGGTTTTTGTCAATCGCTCGTCGCGAAAAAACAGTGCTGCTATCAAAACGCCGAAGATCGCAGTCGCCGCGTTCAGGATCGCCGTCAGACCCGTGTCAATGTAAAGCTGCCCCCAAGCCATCAGGCTGAAGGGGATGACGTTGTTCAACAGCCCCATGACCAGAAAAGTGCCCCAGATACGGGGCGCGCGCGGCACCTTGATCCGCCTGATCCAAGTTACCAGCCACAAAACCAGCATGGCCCAGAATGTGCGATGCAAAACCGAGGTCATCACGGGAAGCGTGTCCAGAGCGACCCGGATGGAAACAAAGGAGGCGCCCCAGATCAGTCCAAGGAGCAAAAGCTCGGCCCAGGCGCGGAGAGAGAGGTGTTTTTGTTCGTTCATGCGGGCACTGTTTCATTGATGTTAACCAACGGCGACCCGGTTCATGCGAAAAAGCCCCGCAGAAACTGCGGGGCTTTACAGTTACATAAGATTACTCAGATCAGTTCAGAGCGTATGTGATCTGGAAACCAACGCTCCAGGCGCTGTTGCCTGTGAACGTACCACGTGCCGCGGGACCAGCACCATTCGCGGTGGCATCCCCGATGTCGGTATAACGAACACCGCCCGAGATTTTTGCCTTCTCAAGCGAATACGTGCCACCCAGACCGATGCTCCAGAACCCATCTGTCGGACCGAGGTTCGAAACCGGCGTACCTTGGGAAGTTTCGTAGCCCAGTGTCACAGCACCAGAAAACTCTTCCGAGAACTGATAACCCAAACCCAGCGAGTAGGTGAACGTGGCGTCGTCATAGTCAACCAGGTTGCTGGTCGGCGGATAGTTTGGCGGATTATACACAAGTTGTGGCCAGTCGACCCAACGGATCGAGCCAAACAACAATGTCTTGGGCGCCACGCCCGTTTGAAAATCCAGATTCACAGACTGCGGTGTTTCAATCTCACTCGAAGTGTTTACAGGCAACCCTCCAGTCAAAGCACTGGATTCTGTCTGTGAAAGATCGTGGCTGATCTTGGAGTTATAGGTCAGAGATACGCGCGCGGCGATCTCAGGTTTTTCCCAGGCGACGCCCACGACATACCCGAATGCGGTATCTGCGTCAGTATTCACCTGATAGCCTGCGGTAATGGGAACAGTAATCGAAGCCTCGACGCGCTGCGCGCGAATACCGCCGATCGCACTGAATCCACCGTCGAATTTGTACCGTAGCAAAGCGGTAATCGCATCAGTGTCAGCAGTTGCCTGCAACACGCGGGGGTCTGTAGGATTAACCGGGTTGATCGAAAGCGGGTAGGCGGCCGCATATTGAATATCGGCACCGTAGGGTTGATCATAGATCAGTGCGAAATCAAGCTTTTCGGTAAGCGCCGTTTTGAACCCAAGGTGCGGTGTAAAAAAGTCGTTCGCAACTTCACCTGAACTAATGGGTTGGCCGCCGTTTGTACCAAAAATGTCTGGCATCGTGCCGGTCACGCTTGGGTCGGTATACCCCAACCGAAACTGAACTGCAGAGCCTTCTTCAAAGATCAGGTTGATACCCTGACCGCTGCGGTCCAGACCGCCTGCAAAACCAGCCGTTGCTCCAACGCACAATGCGCACGTTGCGAGTAGTGTTGTTTTCATTCTGTCCTCCCGAACTTTTTTCGAGTATTTGCCTGGCGAAGAATTGAGTGAGTCCAGCGCTTACCCGTGTGTAATGCGCGATACTTTCTTTTCAGTTAGTTTAAGGTCAACTGGTGACGGTGCGTTACTTGTTGCCACTACAGTTCTGAACTGTTGCCAAACTGTTACGATTTTCGGACCAGATGTTCAGGAAAATGCCAGTAAAGATGACGGCAGCGCCGATCAGTACCCAATGGTCGATGGGTTCATGATAGAGGAGCATCCCGATTACTGCGATTGTCGGAAGACGTGCAAAATCAAAGGGAATGACCACGGTTGCCGGGGCTATGGATAGGGCATTGGTAATACAGAAATGCGCCAGCAAACCCGCCAGCCCAACCAAAATCAGATAGGGAGCGGTCTGCATTGTCGGAAGCGCAATCTGACCATTGATGCCAGCGGCTGTGGCTCCAAGGACTGCTTGCATTGTAGTCAGCCAGAAAACAATACACCCAATGCTGGCAAATCGCGTGAGCTTCTTGGTGGTAATCGTTGTAAACGCAAAGAATACTGCGGATGCGGCGGCTGTCATAAGGCCGGGGCTCAAAGGGGCAGCGCCGGGGCGCGTGACGATCAGAACGCCCGAAAACCCGATAAGCGCCGCTATCAACCTGAGCGGCGTCAACCGTTCGTTCAGAAACAGCGGCGAGAGCAGGATTACCCAAAGCGGCTGTGTGAACTCCAGCGCGAATACCTGCGCCAAGGGAGCCACTGCCACGGCGTAGAACCAGAGATTTTGCCCCGTGAAATGTAAGGTGTTTCGTAAGGCGTGCAATCCCAGCCGTTCCGTCGAAACTTGCTGCCAGTTGCGAGTCACAGTCAGGACAGTTGCAACAACAACGAACCCAACGATGCTGCGATACATCATGATTTCAAAGGTATCATGCGCAGAACTCAGTTCACGCCCTGCAACCGCCATGGAAGAGAATGAGGCGATCGCGCCGGTCATCCATAGACCGGCCTTGATTACGTCTTTCTGCGCATGGCTCATTTCGAGCGTCCCTCAGGTTCGTCGCGGGGCCGCGCTGCCAAAAGACCGCAAAGCCAAGCGCTTATGATAAGCAGACTAGGTTCGTCCGGCTAATCAAACGCCGAAGGTGCGCCAGATTCAAGGTCGCATAGGTGACTGCCCGGTACAAAGGCTTTAACGAGTAGGGCGTTTTGCCGCTCAATCAGTTAAGTTTTACGCAGACACCCGCCGGTCATTCCCACTCGATGGTGCCGGGGGGTTTCGATGTGATGTCATAGGTACACCGGTTGATGCCTTTGACTTCGTTGATGATCCGCGTTGCCGTTTCGCCCAGGAATTCATGGCTGAACGGGTAGTAGTCTGCGGTCATGCCATCGACAGATGTTACGGCCCGCAGCGCGCAGGCGTAGTCATAGGTGCGCCCGTCGCCCATGACACCTACGGTCCGCACTGGCAAGATGGCAACAAAAGCCTGCCAGATGTCGTCATAGAGGCCGTGTTTACGGATCTGGTCGATAAAGATCGCATCAGCTTCACGCAAGATGCCCAGTTTTTCGCGGGTGATTTCACCGGGGCAGCGGATTGCCAGACCAGGGCCGGGGAAAGGGTGACGTCCGATGAAGCTCTGTGGAAGGCCAAGTTCGCGGCCAAGCGCGCGAACCTCATCCTTGAACAGCTCTCGCAGGGGCTCGACCAGCTTCAGCCCCATCTTTTCCGGCAAGCCACCGACATTGTGGTGCGATTTGATGGTTACAGAAGGCCCGCCCGAAAATGACACCGATTCGATTACATCCGGATAAAGCGTCCCTTGCGCCAGGAACTCGGCCCCTTCAATGGTGTCAGCGTGTTTCTGGAACACGTCGATGAACAGTTTGCCGATGATCTTGCGCTTGGTTTCCGGGTCGCTTTGCCCTTCAAGCTCGCCAAGGAACAGTTCGGATTCGTCCGCGTGGATCAACTGGATGTTGTAGTTGTCGCGGAACATGCCGACGACTTCTGTCGCCTCGTTCTTGCGCAACAGCCCGTGGTCGACGAAGACGCAGGTCAACTGGTTCCCAATCGCCTCGTGGATCAGGATCGCCGCGACCGAGCTGTCAACACCGCCCGACAAACCGCAGATGACCTTCTTGTCGCCAACCTGCTCGCGGATCTTGCGGATCATTTCTTCGCGATAGGCCCCCATGGTCCAGTCGCCCTTGAAACCGGCCAGCTTGACGAAGTTCGCATACAGCTTCGCGCCCTTGGGCGTGTGGTGCACCTCGGGGTGGAATTGCACGGCATAGAAGTGACGCGACGGATCGGCTGTGATCGCAAAGGGCGCGTTAGGCGATGTGCCGAAGACCTGAAACCCCGGTGCGATTTCACTGACGTGGTCGCCGTGGCTCATCCAGACCTGTTCATCCCCGTCGTCAAACCAGCCGTTCAGAATTGCCAGTTTGTCTTTTGGCGTGACAAAAGCCCGACCAAACTCGGCCGTGCCATGGCCGCTTTCGACCTTGCCGCCAAGCTGGTGCATCATCACTTGCTGGCCATAACAGATGCCCAGAATCGGCACGCCATAGTCAAAAATCTCTTGCGGAGCACGGGGCGAGCCCTCGCGCGTCACACTGTCCGGCCCGCCCGAGAAGATCACCGCGCGCGGGGCCATTTCCCGCACGAAATCCATCGTGACATTCTGGTAAGGGTGAATTTCGCAATAGACATTCAGCTCACGCAGGCGGCGGGCAATAAGCTGCGTAACCTGGCTGCCGAAGTCGATGATCAGAAGGCGGTCGTGGGATGTCTGGGTCATGTCAGCGCCTTAGGGCAAGCCCGCACATTTCGCAAGAGCGAGGTCCGATTCCAGCGCGGGAATCAAAAAAGATCACTGCAATGATTTTTGACACGAGGGTTTCCACCGGTGGCTCCGTCGGCGCACATGGACAGGGCAGAAGGGTACGCTTTCCAATTCCAGATTTCACCCTTGGCGGCCGGTTCGCCGGATTGCCGCGCGGCAATGTCGCTTTTCCCCCCAACGTGCCGCAATCCCTATGCTTGCGCCCCGGCAAACCTGTATCAAACGCTCAATCTAACCAACAACACGGGATCTTCTCATGACCGAGGCAAACACCCGGCGCAGGGCGAGAGGTGGCGGTGGCGCTGCCCGCCGTGCCGAGCGGACTGCAGTTCGTATCGAGACCGCGAAATACATCGAACGCAACATTCCGAACTTTGAAATCCTCAACGAAGAGGCACTGGAGATCATTGAAAACAACGCGGAAACCGTGTTGGAAGAGATCGGTGTTAACTTTGTTGATAACCCTGCCGCTCTGGAACGCTGGCGCGACGCGGGTGCGGATATCGACGGTGAACGCGTGCGCATTCCGCGCGGCCTTGCTCGTGAGCTGATTAAAACAGCGCCCAGCGAGTTCACCCAACATGCCCGCAACCCCGAGAAGTCGGTCGTGATTGGTGGCCGGAACATGGTTCTGGCCCCGGTTTACGGCCCTCCTTTCGTGCGCGATGCACAAGGCGGCCGTCGTTACGCGACGATGGACGACTTCAACAAGTTCGTGAAACTTGCCTATATGTCCAAGTGGCTGCACCATTCGGGCGGTACGGTGTGTGAACCGACCGACATTCCGGTGAACAAGCGCCATCTGGATATGCTGAAGGCGCATATGACTCTGTCGGACAAGCCTTTCATGGGCTCGGTGACCGATCCCAGCCGGGCGCAGGATTCGGTTGAAATGTGCGAAATCCTGTTCGGTAAGGAATTCGTCCAGCAAAACACGGTGATGACGTCGCTGACCAACATAAACTCGCCGATGACATTCGACGATGTGATGATGGGCTCGCTGGAAGTCTATGCCCGCAACAATCAGGCCTGCATCATCTCGCCCTTTATTGTGGGCGGTGCGATGGCGCCGGTCTCGGTGGCCGGTACTTTGACCCAGGTTCTGGCCGAGGTTCTTGCCGGTGTGGCGTACAGCCAGATCGTCCGTCCTGGTGCTCCCGCGATCTTTGGGGCATTCGTGACCTCGATCGACATGAATTCTGGCGCGCCGACCTTCGGTACGCCGGAAGCTTCGCATATCACCTATGGCGCGGGTCAGCTGGCGCGGCGTCTGAACTTGCCGTATCGGTCCGCAGGGTCGTTCTGCGGCTCGAAACTTCCGGATGCGCAGGCGGCTTATGAGACAGCGAACTCGCTGAACATGGGTCTGTTGGCTGGCGTGAACTTCATGCTGCATGCCTGCGGCTGGCTGGAAGGTGGCCTGGTGGCCGACTTCGAGAAATTTGTTATGGATGCCGACCAGTTGGGCGTTTTGCATTCGCTGGCCAAGGGCGTGGCCTATGATGACAACGCGCAGGCCATGGATGCGATCCGGGAAGTTGGCCCCGGCGGGCACTATCTAGGATGCGCCCACACGCAGGCGAACTTCAAGGAATCGTTCTGGAAGTCCGATCTGCTGGACTACAAGCCATATGAAACCTGGCAGGAAGAAGGTGCGCGTGATACGCGGGCTCTAGCCTCTGTGCGGGTTGAACACCTGCTGGCGAATTATCAGCAACCGCATATGGAGCCGGATACAGCCGCAGCGCTGGAAGCCTATATCGCCGAGAAAAAGGCCTCCATGCCGGATGCGTTTTCCTAATTATTGAAGGACCGGGGCGCGGTTGGCTTCATACAGCCGCGCCTCACCCAACAGCGCGATAAGAATGTCGAGATGCCGGACCAGAGAGTATGCGGCATCATCTTCTTTGCGCAGTTCATTCACCTCTTTTTCCATCTCCATCAGTCGCAGTAGGGCCTGACCTGAACCCGGCAATGACCCGTATCCCAGAATACGTTGCAAATGCCTGTCCCGGTTGTACTCTCTCGCTCCGAAATTGGCGGCTCTTGCCAACATGCGTGGGCGGTGAAGCGTTGAGATCATTGTCATCAGGTCCTGCATCTTACGTGTCCTGTGTCTGAAGGTTTACCGGACTATTTAATGCACAACCTAAGCGGGTGTTGCCTGCGTGACAGCCTCTCCGAACGATGGTTTCACGACTGTTTATCTTTTTGAATCAAATCTGGTTCGTGCCTTGTGCGGTTAACGAACGAGTAACGAATGGACCTCTAGTTAGATTTGGTTAACCCGCTATCCGAGGGCGAAAAGTGACATTTTGTTTTGTCGACGAGGGCAAATAATCATGGAAAACAACATGGCTTTCACCATTCCGGCATGGGTTCCAGAGGGGGCGCAAAGATACCTTGCTCATACCGAAACCGGACGCTCGATCCGCGATATCGCGAGATCGGCAGGTTGCCATGCGTCAACCATCCTCCGGCAAATCCGGCGTATCGAGATGCGCCGTGACGATCCTTTGGTGGATGCGGCGTTGCAGTCGCTGGCAGAAACACATTTTTCCATGCCCGACGACGCAGGCGACTCGGTCGTGATCGCGGATGAAGCTGCCCAGGAAGAGGCGTTCGAAAGAGAGGCATTGCGCATTCTGCGCCGCCTGAGCGAGACAGGTTCGGTTCTTGCCGTGGCTGAAGAAATGGACAAAGCGGTAGTCGTTCGTGACACCGGCAACGCCGGAGCGACCAGAACCGCGGTCGTCGATTGCGAGATCGCTCAGGCTCTGGCCTTAAAGGACTGGATTTCCTGCGATAACCCCGGTCGCATTTCACGGTACAGAATTTCTGCGGCTGGCCGAACGGCACTGAGCCACCTGATCGCAAAAGCGGAAAACAAGGCGCGGGTGGGGACCGAAGTCGGATTTGCCGAAGCTCAGTCGTTGTTTCAGGCAAAAACATCGGGTGGGGCGACTGACCGGATCAGGCGCATTCGCTATAGCGCCACGGAAAGCCCGTTGGTTGCCCTTGCACGCAGACGCGACCGCGATGGCAAGCCTTTTCTGGATGAATCGCTTGTCAGCGCAGGAGAGCGGTTGCGCGAAGATTTCGAGTTGGCGCAGATTGGTCCTCAGGTTTCACAGAACTGGGAGCGGTTTCTAACGGCTGGTGGCCGCAGCAGTTATGACAGTGAAAGCCACGGAGGAAAGGGATCATCGGATGCGCGGGACCGCGTGGCGCGGGCCCTGTCTGACCTTGGCCCCGGACTAAGTGATGTTGCCCTGCGGTGTTGTTGCTATCTCGAAGGGTTGGAACTGGCGGAAAAACGCATGGGTTGGTCGGCACGATCCGGAAAGATTGTTCTGCGGATCGCGTTACAACGGCTGAAACGTCACTATCGGGATCAGGCTGAACGCGACCGCATGATTGGCTGAAGGTACAAAAAAAGGCCCGTTAAAACGGGCCTTTTTTCGTCTTGTTATTACTCAAGCCAGTTCGGGTTCTGCCATCGCCTGAAGATGTTTCATCAGGTTTTCGGGCGAAGACACGCCATAGGGATCTTCGGGGCAGTTATCCATCAGGCCAGGTTCTTCGAACCAGGCTTCGACAACACCGTCGTTTACGATGGCAGCATAGCGCCATGACCGCATGCCAAAGCCCAGATTGTCCTTGTCAACCAACATACCCATTTTACGGGTGAACTCGCCCGATCCATCCGGAATGACCTTGACGTTGGTCAGGCCCTGATCTTGCGCCCATTTGTTCATCACAAAGCTGTCGTTGACAGACATGCAGTAGATTTCATCGACACCCTGGGCAATGAAATCGCCATATCCGTTTTCAAAGCCGGGCAGTTGATATGTCGAACAGGTGGGCGTGAACGCGCCGGGCAATGAGAACAGGATCACGCGTTTTCCGGCAAAATAGTCAGCGGTGGTCTTGTCTTCCCAAAGGAATGGGTTTGGTCCTTCGATTGAGTCATCGCGGACACGGGTGTGAAAGGTCACGTTGGGCAGTATTGCGCCGGATTTCATGTTCAAGCTCCTGTGATTCACCTGTGATTTTGCCGTGACTTAAAACAGTTCTAAACTGCCTTCAATCGACGATATGCCGCATTTTGAATTAATAACCTCTTCTCATTACTCATTGAAAACATGCGGTGAAACGGATTTTTACAATCTCGTTTTCGCTCATGCGCGGCGGCGTTGCATAGCGGCTATGCGCCGCTGGTGTAACACTGCACATCTGTTTATGTTATGAGCGACAAGATTGACCTAAAGTCAGGAATATTGCCCGTGCGAGATCTGAAGATCCCCGAACAGCGCCATCCGGAAAAAGCGCACCGCCCGGATAATGCGCAGCCCAAGAAACCGAACTGGATCAGGGTCAAGGCACCCGGCGGCAAAGGTTATGCAGATACGCGCCGGATCATGCGCGACAATAATCTGGTCACAGTCTGCGAAGAGGCGGGATGCCCCAATGTCGGCGAATGCTGGAGCCAGGGCCACGCCACCATGATGATCATGGGCGAGATCTGTACCCGTGGCTGCACATTCTGCAATATCGCTACTGGCCGCCCAGACGACCTTGACGCCTTTGAACCCGGCCGGGTGGCACATGCGGTCGAAAAACTTGGCCTGAACCATGTGGTTATCACCTCCGTTGATCGGGATGATCTGAGTGATGGCGGTGCCGAGCATTTTGCTCAGACCATCCGCGCGGTGCGGCACCGCTCTCCCAAAACCACGATCGAGATTCTGACGCCCGATTTTCTGAAATGCGATGCTGACGTTCTGGAAATTGTGGTTCAGGCAAAGCCGGACGTCTTCAATCATAATCTGGAAACCGTACCGGGTTTGTACCCCGAAGTTCGCCCCGGCGCGCGGTACTTCCATTCACTGCGTCTTTTGCAGCGGGTGAAAGAACTTGATCCGTCGATCTTTACCAAGTCTGGCATCATGGTTGGGCTTGGCGAAAACGAACAGCAGGTGCGTCAGGTCATGGATGACATGCGCGCGGCGGATATCGATTTTCTGACGATTGGCCAGTATCTGCAACCAACACCGAAACACCACGGTGTTGATCGTTTCGTAACACCCGACGAGTTCGCGTCATACGAAAAGGCAGCTTACGGCAAAGGCTTTCTGATGGTATCTGCGTCACCGTTGACCCGGTCTTCCTATCACGCTGGTGATGATTTTGCCCGGCTGCGCGCGGCGCGTCTAGAAAAGCTGCAACACGCGTGACACCGGATCAGATCGCGCGACTGACATGTCTGCGCCACGAGCTGCATCAACAGCCTGAACTTTCGGGACAGGAAAAGAATACCGCAGCACGGTTGGCTGAACTTCTGCGCGACGCAGGCGCTGACCATGTCCTGACCGGAATAGGTGGGCACGGGATTGCCGCCGTTTTCGAAAGTGGCCAACCTGGTCCCACCCTGGGCATTCGCTGCGAACTGGATGGGTTGCCGATCCAGGAGTTGGCGGACCATTCCTATGTATCACAGGTCGCGGGCAAAGGTCATTTATGCGGCCACGACGGGCATATGACTATGGTTCTGGGCGTAGCAGACGGGTTGAAACATCTCCGCCCCAAGAAGGGCCGCGTCGTATTGATCTTCCAGCCAGCAGAAGAGACCGGCCATGGTGCAATCGCTTTCCGGGCTGATCACCAGTTCGCCGGGGTTGCGCCCGACCTCGTACTGTCTTTGCACAACTTACCAGGATTGGAGTTGGGCGCGGTCGAAATTTGTGACGGTCCTTCTAACTGTGCCTCACGCGGGATGCAGATTGTTTTGACTGGAAAGACGTCGCATGCCGCTGCTCCGCAAGATGGGGTGTCACCTGCCAGTGCGCTGGCAAGTCTGATGCCGGCTTTGACCGCGTTAGGTGGCGGAGGGGATCTGAATGACGACTACGCATTGACCACCGTCACACATGCCACGTTGGGTGAGCGCACGGTCGGAGTAGCACCGGGGCAGGCCGAGCTGTGGGTGACGCTTCGCACAGTCACGGACGCGCGAATGGCGCAGCTGATCAGCGACGCTGAATCGTTGGTCCACGAAACGGCCAAAGCCGAAGGGCTGGCGGTCGAAATCAGTTATGACGAAGTGTTTGAGGCTTGTGCCAATCACCCGGAAGCAGTTTCGATCCTGTCCAAGGCCTGCACGGAGCAGGGCGTTTTTTGCAGATTGGTCGATCAGCCACAGCGGTTTTCAGAAGATTTCGGCCAGTTTGGAAAAAGCGCGAAAACCGCCATGTTCTGGTTGGGGTCGGGAAGTGACCAACCCCAGTTGCACAACCCGGACTATGATTTCCCGGATGCGCTTATTCCGATTGGGACCGGGATATTTCTGAGGGCCATCGAAGCTGTGTTAGGCCGCGACTGCTAGGACCGAGGCTTTCAATTCATCAGATCGCCAACGATTCCAACAGCTTCTATTACAGTCTTCGTATCATCTGATATCGAGATTATTTCGTCGTCGACCCGAATATACCGTTGCCCCGGCTTCAGCGGTTTGAGCTTCCAGTTGTCGAGGTCGTCAACATAGTCAAAACGCAGGTCGTCCGGTAATTTCTGACCTCGGGTGTATCGTTTGATTTGACCGGGCGGAACAGCCTTGCCGTTTGACTTAATGGATTTCTCTACTTTGGTTTTGTTGGCACCTTGTCCTTTGCCCTTGTTGTCTTTTGCATATGACGCGCTTGCAAGGGAGACGATCACCAAAAAGACGCCCGCTATCGAGATAAGACGCTTCATCAAAAATCCTCCTGTGACTACCCGAAAGGTAAAGCAACGAGGCGATGGTTGTCCATTGATATTCTAAATAATGAATTTTTAATCGGGTCTGAGTACGAGGCCGGAAAAGGCCCGCTCGGGCTATTCGTCCGTAAAGCGGACTTTGCCAATATAGGGCAGGTTGCGATTGCGTTGAGCATAGTCAATTCCATAACCCACGACAAATTCGTCGGGTATCTCAAAACCGATCCAGTCTGATCGAAAATCCACTTCGCGGCGGCTCGGCTTGTCCAGCAAGGCAATGGATTTCAGGCGCGCGGGGTTACGGCTTTGCAGCAACTTGGTGACATGGTTCAACGTATGGCCTGTGTCAACGATATCCTCGACAACCAGCACGTCGCGCCCTTCAATTGCGCCGCGTAAGTCTTTGAGAATGCGAACTTCCCTGCTGCTTTCCATCGCGTCTCCGTAAGAAGATGCTTCAAGGAAATCCACCTCGATCGGAAGGTCAAGTTCGCGCACAAGGTCGGCGATGAAAACAAAGCTGCCGCGCAGCAGACCCACGACCACCAGCTTGTCTGTTTCTTTGAACTCTGCCGAAATGTCGCGACACAGCTCCTCGATTCGAGCGGCGATGGCCTTTGCCGAGATCATCTCATCTATCACATATGCGCGGTCAGTCATCGCAGCCCCCTTGATCTTTGGCGCGCAACATACGACATGACGCGCCATTGTCACCTGCAAATACCGGACCTCATGCCTATCCATTCGGAAACCCGCCACCTGCCGTATACAGCCCAGCAGATGTACGACCTGGTTGCCGATGTGGCCAAGTACCCCCAATTTCTGCCGTGGTGCGCTGCTGCCCGCATTCGCAAGACCTATGCGATGGAAGAGGCTGAGGTGATGGAGGCCGATCTGATCATCTCGTTCAAGGTTTTCCGGGAACGATTTGGCAGCAAGGTAACCCTGTTTGCGGATCAAAAGAAAATCGACACCGAATACCTGGACGGCCCCTTCAAATACATGAAATCCGACTGGCAGTTCGAGGACGCGCCTGATGGGGGCTGCAACGTCTCGTTCCATGTGGATTTCGAATTCAAGAACGCCATCCTGCAAGGGATTATCGGTGTGGTTTTCAACGAAGCCATGCATCGGATCGTGCGCGCGTTCGAGGCGCGCGCGCAAGAACTCTACAGCTAGGTCTTTACCCTTGTCAGGCGCACGCTAGACTACGCGTATGACGGAATTTACAGTATCATTGGCCGCTTTTGCGGCAGGGCCGATTTCTACGTCGTCTCAGGCGCGAATCGTCACATCGCTATCTGTTCTTGACTGGGTCGCTGTGGGCCGGGCAGGCGCGCGCGAACCCGTCTCAACCACGGTTCGCGACATGATACTTTCCGAGGGCGGGAACCCTCAGTCGCATCTCTTTGGCGGCGGCCCGGCGCCGCTACGTGGTGCGGCGTTGGTGAATGGCACGGTGTCTCACGCGCTGGATTACGATGACACGCATTTCGCCCATATCGGGCATCCTTCCGTCGCCATTTTGCCTGCAGCCCTTGCGGTGGCCGAATGGGATGACCGTATTCTTGTCGACTTTCTCGAAGCCGCTTTGGTGGGTATGGAAACCTCAATCCGAATTGGCTTGTGGCTGGGGCGCGGTCACTATCAGGCAGGGTTTCACCAGACGGCGACATCCGGTGCCTTTGGGGCGGCAGTCGCTGTTGGCCGTTTGCTGGGTTTTGACGCAAACCAGATGCGAATGGTTCTGGGTCTGACGGCGACGCGTGCGGCGGGGCTGAAGGCGCAGTTCGGAACCATGGGCAAGCCGTATAACGCCGGACTTGCCGCTTCAGCAGGGGTCGAGACGGCCTTGCTGGTACAGCGCGGTTTTCAGGCCAACGCCGACGCGCTGGAGGGTCCTTATGGATTTGGGGCAACGCATCAAGGTGCAGCGGATCAAACTGCTCTGGATGGGTTGGGCGATGAATGGCTGTTTGAAACGGTCAGCCACAAGTTTCACGCCTGTTGCCACGGTCTTCACGCCGCGCTGGAAGCCGCGCGGGAGTTGGACATAGCGGAGCCAGAGGTCGCCGAGATCCAGATTAAGACTCATCCGCGCTGGATGAGTGTGTGCAATCAACTGTCACCGACAACCGGACTGGGGGCCAAGTTTTCCTATCGGACAGTGATCGCGATGCAGGCGCTGGGATATGATACGGCTTTGCCAGGTAGTTTCACCGACAAGGTCTGCGTCGACCCGCGTATAACGTCTTTGCGCGACCGCATCACGGTCGAGGCAGATGACAGCCTGTCAGAAACGCAGGCGCATCTGTCCCTGCTGCGTCGCGATGGCATTCGCCGCGAAGCGACGCATGATCTGCTGAACACAGTGTCGTTGTCGGACCGTGAGGATCGCGTGCGCGACAAAGCGACCAAGCTGATCGGTGCGGATGAGGCGGACACGATCTGGTCGATGCTGCGCACTGGGGGACGTGCCCGCGATCTGGCCGAACGTATGGCGGGTTAAGCCACGCACCAGTGCAACGGAAAGCCCGGGTCAAATACAGTCACTGGTCCATCGCCTGTTTCAATCTTTGAGGGATACGAAACGGGCTCACCCTTGGTCAGGGTAATCATATCCTGGTTCACCGGTAAGCGATAGAAACCCGGCCCGTTGAGCGACACGAAGCCTTCCAGCTTTTCCAATGCACCTTCCCGGTCAAACATTTCAGCCACCAGAGACAAGGTGTTGGTCGCCGTAAAACAGCCCGCACAGCCACAAGCCATTTCCTTGTTTGCATCCGTGTGCGGGGCACTGTCCGTGCCCAGAAAAAACCGCGCATCGCCCGATGTTGCGGCGGATAGCAGGGCCAGACGGTGTTCCTCGCGCTTGGCAACAGGAAGGCAATAGTAATGCGGTTTGATGCCACCAACTAGGATATGGTTGCGGTTGATAATCAAGTGATGCGCCGTGATCGTTGCACCCAGATCAACCGCGTTGGCTTTGACATAATCCACACCATTGGACGTGGTGATATGTTCCATCACAACACGCAGGCCCGGAGTCGATCTGCGGATCGGATCCAGAACACGGTCGATGAATACGGCTTCGCGGTCAAATATGTCGATCTCCGGATCCGTCACCTCGCCATGCACACACATGGGCAGGCCGATTTCGGCCATCTTCTCAAGCACCGGGCGCACTTTGTCGAAGTCGCGCACACCCGAGGCGGAGTTGGTGGTAGCCCCGGCAGGATACAGCTTGACGGCTTTGATCAGACCGTTGGCATGGGCCGCTGCGACATCTGCGGCATCTGTATCTTCGGTCAGATACAGGGTCATCAACGGCTCGAACGTCATACCATCGGGCAGAGCCGCCATAATGCGGTCTCGATAGGCGGCGGCCTGATCGCCGCGCACAACCGGCGGTACAAGGTTCGGCATAATGATCGCACGGGCGAAATGGCGCGCGGTTTCGGGCAGGACGGCCTGTAGCATCGCGCCATCGCGCAGATGCAGATGCCAGTCGTCGGGGCGGCGGAGCGTAAGGGTGTCGGTCATGGCCTTCCGCTAGCATAGCTGTTGCGAAAGACCAACTGCGTCCGCGCAAGGCACAAAAAAAATCTTGTCAACCGACCTGAACGTCGTAGCTCTGTCCAAGGTTGAGGCCTTGACGCCCAGACACTTGCATGACCTGTTTATCCCTAAAGCAGAGAGGGGTTCCATGACACAGCCAGATTCCATCGATGCCGTGCAGCAGATGCTGGGTCGTCAGGGCTATGTCTGCGGTCGTGCCCTTGCGACGGTTGTGTTCCTGTCGCTGAAGCTTGGACGCCCGTTGTTCCTGGAAGGCGAAGCAGGGGTTGGAAAGACCGAGATCGCCAAGGCTCTGGCATCCGGGTTGAACCGGCGCCTGATCCGGTTGCAGTGCTACGAAGGGCTGGATGCGTCGTCAGCTGTTTACGAATGGAATTTTCCGGCGCAGATGGTCGCGATCCGAACGGCTGAGGCCGCGGGTGGGGCCGACCGGGGCGCGTTGCAGACTGAACTGTTCTCGGACGAATACCTGATCGAACGCCCCTTGTTGCAGGCGATGCGCCCGGACGAAAACGGAGCGCCAGTTCTGCTGATCGACGAATTGGACCGGACCGACGAACCGTTTGAAGCGTTTCTGCTCGAAGCGCTCAGTGACTTTCAGGTCACCATCCCCGAACTTGGCACTATAAAAGCACCTGAACCGCCCATCGTGATCGTCACCTCGAACCGGACGCGGGAAGTGCACGATGCTCTCAAGCGCCGTTGCCTCTATCATTGGGTCGATTACCCCAACTTCGAGCGTGAGCTCGAAATCCTGCACGCCCGTGCGCCTGAAGCTGCGGAAGCACTCAGTCGCGAGGTTGTAGCCTTTGTTCAGCGTTTGCGCACCGAGGATTTGTTCAAGAAACCCGGTGTGGCCGAGACCATCGACTGGGCGAAATGCCTGTTGGCGCTGGATGTGATGAACCTCAGCCCCGAGGTGATCGGGGATACGCTGGGTGCGATCCTCAAATATCAGGACGACATTCAAAAACTTCAGGGGTCCGAGGCAAAACGCATCCTCGACGAGGCCAAGGCCACGCTCGAACCGGTCTGATGTTTCATCTTTTTTCAAATACTCCGGGGATATGGGGGCAGAGCCCCCGTAACGTCTGATGGCCGAACAACTTCCGCTGGATATCCCGGACAACCCAAAGCTGGCGCACAACATCACCCATTTTGCCCGCGCACTCAGAAAGGCTGGGCTGCCAATCGGACCCGGTCGCGTGATCGACGCTATTCGTGCCGTGCAGGCGGCAGGTTTTTCCGAGAAACAGGATTTCTACTGGACCTTACACGCCTGTTTCGTGAACCGCCCGGAACACCGCGTGATTTTTGCGCAAGTCTTCCGAATGTACTGGCGAGACCCGCGTTACATGGAACACATGATGGCGATGATGCTTCCTGCAATTCGGGGCGTTCAGGAGGAGCGCAAGGCCGACGCCGGTGAAAAGCGCGCGGCTGAGGCACTGCTGGACGGGGTTGAGCGTGATTTGCCGGACGCTGCCGGGCAAGAGGAAGGCGAAACCGAGATCGAAATCGACGCGACCCAGACCGCCTCATCCGAGGAACGGCTGCGCAATCTGGACTTCGAGCAGATGAGCACGGCCGAAATCGCGCAGGCCAAGCGCGTATTGGCGCGGATGACACTGCCGGTAAAGCCAATTGAATCACGCCGCGGGCAGACAAGTCATTTGGGGCACCGCATCGACCGTGCCCGCACATTGCGCGCGGCCATGCGGCAAGGGGGTGAGTTGCGCGAAATTGCCAGGCTACAGCCCAAACTACGCTGGCCAAATCTTGTCGCACTTTGCGATATTTCCGGCTCGATGAGCCAGTACAGTCGGATCATCCTGCATTTCCTGCATTCAGTGTCCAACGCCAAGGGAGCGGGTTGGGCCAAGGTCCATGCCTTCACATTCGGCACACGCCTCACCAACATAACGCGCCACCTGCACCAACGGGATGTAGACGCGGCACTTGCCGCAGCAGGGGCCGAGGCGCAGGATTGGGAGGGCGGCACGCGTATCGGAGAGTGCCTGCATCAATTCAATAGGGACTGGTCACGCCGGGTGATGGGGCAGGGGGCGGTTGTTCTGTTGATCACAGACGGGCTCGAGCGGGGTGATCCCGAGCTCCTCAGGAAAGAGATCGAGCGTCTGCACCTGTCCTCAAAACGCCTGATCTGGTTGAATCCCTTGTTGCGTTGGGACGGGTTCGCGCCCAGGGCGCAAGGGGTTGCCGCGATGCTACCGCATGTTGACAGTTTTCGCGCAGGGCATTCGATTGCCTCACTCGAAGACTTGGCCGCAGCGATTTCACAACCCGACGATGAGGGGCAGAAAGCACGGCTGATGGCCGCGCTTTCCGACTAGCAGCTTACGACAGCTGTTCTTCATTGCACTTGCGGGCCATCTCCATGGCTTTGTAAGTGCCTGTCAGATCGACGGTGAAGGCGTAGGATGTCTCGGGAAACACGATCATGACCTTCTTCTTGGCCAGATCATCCGCGAACTGTGGGCTGTCCGACAGAACATAACCACCGGAATAGCCTTTGGTGATGTTACCTTTCATGCCGGTCGCTTCACCCAGATATATGTTGTCGCCCAGCAGGATGGCGACTTCTTGCGTCTCGCCACGTTTGATATCGGTTTCAGCCTTGGTGAAGATGCCGACATATCCCACGCCACGATCTTCGGTCAGGCCCATCTGAACGACGTTTTCCGCATCATCCACCGCCTCGATCAGGCAGGATTTCTTTTCAGTGTCGATGAAGACTTTCCAGCCTTCAACCTCTCCATAGCGTTGGAATGTGTCAGCCCACGCTGCGGTTGAAGTCAAAAGACCAACTGCCGCGCCCAGTGCAAGAAATCGTTTCAACTGCATGTCTCCGATCTATGATTTGTATGGTATGCAAGCCAGACCTGATGTCGGTTGCCTGCACAGGCTAGAACTCGGGTCACAAATAATCAATGCTATGATTAGTTGAATATGACTCGGGCAATGGCGTTGCCTTATGGGGTTCAATATAGACCTTTTGGTAAGCCTGATGCGCTTTTCATCACGCAATTCCCGCTTATGTTGGTGTCATAGGTCATCCGGAGGTTCCGATGGAGCGATTCGACAACAGTCCTGAAACGGCGCTTGACTGGCACCGCAGCGGGCGCGGCGCGGCGCTCGCTACAGTTGTCGAAACCTGGGGCAGTGCACCGCGGCGGGTGGGATCCCAATTGGTGATTGGCGGCGATGGTCGGATCGAAGGTTCCGTTTCTGGCGGATGTGTTGAAGGTGCTGTTATCGTCGAGGCGCTTGAAGCCATTGATGAAGGTGAAGCGCGTTTACTTGAATTCGGGGTCAGTGACGACGATGCTTTCGCGGTTGGTTTGGCCTGTGGGGGGACCATACGCATTCTTGTCGAACCCATAGGAGAAGTCCTGCCAGAATCTATGTTGGCGGAACTGGTTGCCGCTCGGGCCGCTCGTGAGCCAGTTGCCTACGAAGTCAACATCGAGACCGGGCGCAGGGCGTTGCGCCGCAATGCTTATGCCGACAGGCTGCGTATGGATCGGTCAGGGTTCGAAGAGGATGGCCAGACCTTCGTCGCAGTGCACAACCCGCCGCTGAGGTTATTGGTTGTTGGGGCGGTTCACATCGCGCAGGCTCTGGTGCCGATGGCGCGGATTGCGGGCTATGATCCAACCATTATCGACCCGCGTGACGCCTTTGCGTCTAGTGCACGTTTTCCCGGTGAAACGATCCTGACGGATTGGCCGGATGAAGCCGTTGCGAAGCTGGGATTGGACGCGCGGACCGCGATTGTCTTGCTGACACATGACCCAAAACTTGATGATCCGGCGCTACAAGCCGCATTGGACGCCGATGTGTTCTATATTGGTGCATTAGGGTCAACACGCACCCATGCCAAGCGCATTGAGCGTATGAAAGCGGCCGGTTTCACCGATGCGCAAATCTCTGGCATTCATGGGCCCATTGGCTTGGATATCGGGGCCGCCGGTCCCTCGGAAATCGCGGTTGCGATACTGGCGCAAATCACTGCAGTTCTTCGAGGGAAAGTATGAAATTTGGGCCTGTACCGGTGTCCCGGGCAGAGGGGGCCATTCTGGCGCATTCGGTTACAGCGGATGGGCGAAAGCTTCGCAAGGGGCTTGAATTGCGCTCGGAACATGTGGCGCAACTCGTAAAGGCTGGTCTAAGCGAGGTCATTGTTGCCCGACTGGATTCCGGTGATTGCCATGAAGATCAGGCGGCACGTAAGCTGGCGTCTGCGCTGGCACCTGATCCGGCATCAGCCAACTTGCGGGTTACCGAGGCATTTACCGGGCGGGTAAACCTTTTGGCCGAGGGGCCAGGGGTTGCCGTGCTCGATGTTCGTGCACTTGAATTGTTCAATCTGGTCAATCCAATGATTACCGTTGCGACCGTTCCGCAGTACCAGCAAATGGGTGCGAACGGCATGGTGGCGACCATCAAGGTCATCTCATATGCCGTGCCAGAGGCTGATGTTCAGCGTGCCGCCGGTCTGGCACAAGGGGCTGTGTGTTTGGCGCGGCCTGCCCATCGGACAGCCGGGCTTGTTGTCACGGAAATTCCCGGTGGCCCACCGAACGAAAAGGGGATTGCGGCCATTCAGGGACGGGTCGAGGCATTGGGAATGGAGCTTGCGGAGGTGCAGATTGTTCCGCATCGAACAGATTCCTTGACCAGCGCGATTTCTATGGGGAAAGGCGATCTTCTGATGATATTGACGGGATCGGCCACCTCGGATCCCAACGATGTCGCACCGTCGGCCGTTCGGCTGGCTGGCGGGACGATTGATCGCTTTGGTATGCCGGTTGATCCGGGAAACCTGCTGTTTCTTGGGGACTTGCAGGGCCGACCTGTGATCGGCTTGCCGGGATGCGCGCGCTCTCCGGCGTTGAATGGGGCGGATTGGGTGCTGTCGCGTGTCGCATGCGGGATTGAAACAACAGGTGCAGATATTGCCGGAATGGGGGTTGGCGGATTGTTGAAGGAAATCCCGACCAGACCTCAGCCGCGGGCGAAAAGAAACGACTGACCGCCGCCAAGGTCCGTGATATGGCGTATCACACCGTACTTGCGGCCAATGTATTATTGATATTCTAGGGTTTTCTCATCCTTGGCAATACGCCGGGTCGCCAATACGCGCCGGTGTCCTCCCGGGCTTTTTGAAACTGTTCGACCCTATCCCGTGCGGCGTCTCCTCCTGCATCAAAGAGATGTCCGAGCAGGCATTCCAGAACCGCCATCGCGCCAGAAAAGCTAGAAAACGGATGTAAAGTGCGGGTGCTGACGGGCAGAACGACATCTGGGTTGACGCCGGGTGCAATCACCTCGCTATCCGACAGCAACACAATCTTCATGGCCCGGTCGCGGGCAAAACGCATCGAATGGATCGTATCTGCGGAATAGGGATGGACGGTGATGGCAAACAAACAATCCTCGGACGTGGCCTCGACCAGGTCATCGACAGCCGAGCCCATGTGTCTTGGTATCAGCTGTAATCCGGGATGGGCCATGCGGCCGGCGTAGTGAAAATAATAGGCCAGCGCATGACTGGACCTTGTGGCGGTCACATAACAACGACGTGCAGACACCATGTATTCAACGGCACGCTTGGCCAATTGCGGCTCCATCAGGCGCAGGGATCGGGACACAACATTCATCTCATTGCGCGCAAATCTGGCCTGTGCGTCATTGAAAGGGTCTTGTCTGGGTGACGTGGTTAACCATTCCTGACCAATCCTGTCTTCACTGTCGGTTGTGAGAGCAAGGCGAAATGGGTGGCGAAAGGCGTCAAAACTGTCGAAACCCATACGCTGCGCCAGTCGAACAAGAACACTGGTGCTGATGCCGATCCGGTCGGCTGTCGCTCGGACCGGGTTCAGGCCGAAATCACCTGGATGGTCGATGATATATTTCGCTGCGACTTGCATCTGCGCAGGCATTCCGTCGATCTCGCGTCGGATTTGGCTGGTCAAGGCTGTAAGGGTGGGTGTCATGTCGAAAAGAAACATATGTTTTCTTTTGTGTAAATTGAAAACATCATCCAGCGAATCTAACTGAGGGCAAAGACTTGGGTGGTGCTATGACATCAATAACAACTGACAGCTCGGACAGGCCCTACATTCTAGTTGCGCCAAACGGTGCCCGGCGGAACGCGTTGGATCATCCCGCCTTGCCACTCAGGATTGATCAGATCGTCATATCTGCGCGGGATTGCCATGCCGCAGGTGCGGATGGGTTGCATCTGCATATTAGGGATGCAGACGGACGGCATTCACTGGACGCCGGATTGTACCGGGAAACGCTTGCGGAATTGCAGCGCGAGGTTCCAAAAATGGAGCTACAGATCACGACCGAAGCTGCCGGGCAGTTCGACGTGGCATCGCAACTGGACTGTTTGCAAAAGGTGCGACCTGAATGGGCATCAATCTCGGTGCGTGAAATCGCCCGCGATCTGAACCTTGCGCCCAGGGTCTATGCACTATGTGCGGATCAGGGCACACGGGTTCAGCATATCTTGTATGATACTGAGGACGCACGTTTACTGGAACAGTGGCTCGCTTTGGGCATCGTACAGGCGGATCAGACAGATCGTTTGCTTGTTCTGGGGCGATACAGCGATGGCCAGCAATCTGTGCCTGCCGATCTCGACGCCTTTCCAGAATGCCCGGCCCGTTGGATGGTGTGCGCCTTTGGAACGCAAGAACATGCCTGTCTGGCTGAGGCTGCGCGACGCGGTGGTGACGTGCGGGTTGGGTTTGAAAACAGTCTGACGGGGCCGGATGGCAGGCCGTGGGCAGATAACGCGGCTTCGGTCGCTGCATTAGTCGAATTGCTTGGAAGGGCACAGAAATGAGTCATGTTTTCCCACGTCACACGAAATCGGACCTTCCTGTCGCGGTCGGCGGTGATGGCTGTTATCTGATCGACGCAAAGGGCAAGCGTTACCTGGATTGCGGTGATGCGGCGGTGTCTTGTCTGGGCCATTCGAATCAGGCCGTGATCCAAGCGGTACAGCAACAGGTGGAACAGATCGCTTTTGCACATACCGGGTTCATGACATCGGAACCGGCCGAGGCTTTGGCTGAATTGTTGATCCGGCACGCGCCGGGGGATCTGGACCGGGTGTATTTTGTTTCGGGCGGGTCCGAGGCGACCGAAGCGGCAATCAAACTGGCGCGCCAATACTTTCTAGAAATCGGACAACCTGAACGCCGTCACGTTATCGCGCGAAAGCAAAGCTATCATGGCAACACTTTGGGGGCTTTGTCCGCTGGGGGTAACGCATGGAGACGGGCGCAATTCGCCCCGATGCTGATCGAGATGACGCATATCTCTGCCTGCTACGAATATGCCGAAAAATCGGAAGACGAGAACAGCTTTGACTATGGCCAGCGTGTGGCGAATGAACTGGAATCTGAAATCCTGCGGTTGGGTCCCGATACGGTCATGGCATTTATGGCCGAACCAGTGGTTGGGGCCACCCTTGGCGCGGTCCCGGCGGTTGAAGGGTACTTCAAGCGTATTCGCGAAATCTGCGACCATTATGGTGTGTTGCTGATTTTGGATGAGGTGATGTGCGGTATGGGCCGAACCGGTCACCTGTTTGCCTGCGATCATGACGGCATCGCGCCAGATATTTTGTGTATCGCCAAGGGGTTGGGGGCCGGATATCAACCTATCGGAGCCATGCTGTGCACCGGTAAAATCTATGACGCGATCCGCGATGGATCAGGGTTTTTCCAGCATGGGCACACCTATGTCGGTCATCCGGTCGCCACAGCCGCCGCATTGGCGGTGGTCCGTGAGTTGACCGAACGGGATTTACCTGCGCGTGCCGGGGTCATGGGCAACAAGCTGCAATCTGCCCTTGAGGCAGCATTCGGACAGCACCCGAACGTGGGAGATATCCGTGGTCGTGGGTTGTTCCGAGGTGTTGAACTGGTCGTTGACCGTGACACCAAGGAACCTTTTGATCCATCACGCGGCATCGCAGGTAAGGTGAAAAAGGCAGCACTGGCTGAAGGGTTGATTTGCTATCCCATGGCAGGCACGCGGGATGGCCGGAACGGCGATCATGTCCTGCTGGCGCCGCCTTTTATCATCGAAGAGGAACAGATAGGCGAACTCGTCAGCAAACTGGAACGCGCCATTTCCGCCGTGCTTTGACATTACCGTGAGCGCACTGTTCGCCCGCAGGTTATTTGTTAGTGTCGCGGGAGAAGTATCTGAAAAGGCGAAATCAATAGTGCTGGATATTTGGCGCAGTTTCCGTGCGCTTCCCCTTTGGGTGCAGATCTGGGTGGCCGTAATATTGGTGCCGGTTAATTTGGTTCCGCTTGCTTTCCTGGATCAGCCTCAAGGGATGCTCATCGCTGTTCTGGCGATTACCGGTATGGCGCTGAACATACCCATCATGGCGGTTGCGCGCGGGATGAGCGGTGCGATGGCTTTGCCGCACATTCTGTGCTGGGTTCCACTGGTTGTCATCGTAACGCTTTTGTTGTTTTCCGATGCGACCCTGAGCATTGCCTTTATCAAGTTTCTTTGGGTGCTTCTGATCGTTGACATAATTTCCTTGCTTTTCGACTTCAGAGATGCGGTCAACTGGTTACGAAGCAGACGCGCGACCTGAACAAAAAAGCCCCTTCGGCAGCGAAGGGGCTTTGATCGTTTCTGTCTTTTAAGCAGATTACTTATGCGGAAGCGGGCCGATCATCATGACCATCTGACGGCCTTCCATCTTCGGCATGTTTTCGATCTTGCCAACCTCTTTGATGTCTTCGGCCACACGCTCCAGCAATTCGCGACCCAGGTTCTGGTGTGCCATTTCACGGCCACGAAAGCGCAGGGTGACTTTGACCTTGTCGCCCTTTTCCAGAAACTTAAAGACGTTCTTCATTTTGACGTCATAGTCATGCGTATCGGTGTTCGGTCGGAACTTGACCTCTTTCACTTCGATGACTTTTTGTTTTTTGCGCGCTTCGTTTTCGCGTTTTTGCGTTTCGTACTTGTACTTGCCGAAATCCATGATCTTGCAGACCGGTGGGTTCGCATTGGGCGAGATTTCGACCAGATCAAGACCTGCATCTGCGGCCATCTGCATGGCTTTGGCGGGATGAACCACCCCGACGTTTTCACCTTCGGCACCAATCAGGCGAATTTCGGGGGCACGGATTCTTTCATTTACGCGCGGGCCGGTTTCACGTTGAGGCGGCGCGTTGTGAGGTCTGCGAGCTATGGGTTCATTCCTTTGATGATTGCAGAATTTCGAGCCCGGAATTTAAACCGGGCGAGACCGCACTTCAAGCGGCATAAATACAGGGTAATGCGAAAAAACTTGTTTTCTGCCGGTGTTTTTCGCGTTCAAGGCGGCAAAGCCCTGAACGCAGGGTTGCTTTAGCCGACAAAGGCTTTTTCGATCACGAACTCCTTGGGTTCCGAGTTAGCGCCTTCACGCAAACCAAACCCCTCGAGAATTTCCTTGATATCCAGGTTGAAAGCCAGCGAACCGCAGACCATTGCACGGTCGGTTTCAGGCTTGATGCCGCCATCAATACCCAGATCGGAAAATACGGTGCCATCCTGAAGAAGGGTGGTGATGCGGCCCATCTTGGGGCTCTCCTCCCGTGTGGTGGTCGGGTAATAGCGGATCTTGTCGGCAAATCCTTCACCGATCAGTTCGGCCAACAGTTCGTCCTGACGGATGCTGTCGATCAGCTGACGGCCATATTCCAGCTCTGCCACTTCGCGGCAGGTGTGGGTGATGATGACCTCGTCATAATCCTCATAGGTCTGTGGTTCACGCAGCAGCGAGGCAAAAGGTGCAAAGCCGGTGCCGGTTGCAAAAAACCACAGGCGTTTGCCGGGCAGCAGGGCGTCATGCACCAATGTGCCAACCGGTTTGGGACGCAAGATGATCTGATCACCCGGTTTGATATGTTGCAATTTCGACGTCAGCGGGCCGTTCTGAACTTTGATCGAATAAAACTCCAGCTCTTCATCCCACGAGGGCGAGGCGATGGAATAGGCGCGCAGCAACGGCTTGCCGTTGTCACCCAGCAGACCAATCATCACAAATTCGCCCGAGCGGAACCGCAACGAGGCCGGGCGCGACACCTTGAAAGAAAACAGGCTGTCGGTCCAGTGTTTGACGTCGGTTACGGTTTGCGCGTCCGGAAGGACGGGGACTTTTACTGCGGTTGCTTCGCTCACGGGCTTCATCTCTGTCATCGTTTACCTGCCGGTCTGCTAAACCGACATCTCCGTTTAATCTTTGATCCAAGTCAGGAAAAGGGGACAGATTGCCCCCTTTGCGTCACAAGCTGGCAAGTGCGGGATTAGCCGCGCAGGCGGGCCTGATAGTTATTCTCTTTCCAGTTCGCGCGGGCCAGCCACTGATCTTCGGGTTGGCGGCCTGCCAGTTCTCCGTCGATCTCGACCTCGTCAAAGCCGCTGCGGCGCGCCATGGCGTATTGATCGGCAAGCACATGCCCTTTGGCGCGCAGCCGGCCTTTGTAGCCCTTCAGGCGCAATGTGCGGGCGATGGTAAATCCGCGACCATCTGCGAAGGAGGGGAAGTCTACCCGAACCAGCCTGGTGCCGCCCAGCCGGTCAAACAGTTCGTCCGGGTCTGTCTCGGAACTGACGTCCAGCGCGACCACGTCATTGGCGGCGTCATCCAAAGTGACAAAGCCGTCGGTCCAGTCATCGGGCGAAAAGCCCTCATCCGTTACGATTACGTTCATGTTTTCTCTCCGACGCGCATCATCTTGCCATCGACAAAATGGATGCCGCATTCTTCCTTGTTCTGGTCGCGCCAGCGTCCGGCGCGGGGGTCTTCGCCCTCTTTGACCGGCGAGGTGCAGGGCGCACAGCCGATCGAAGGGTATCCTTTGGCCACCAGCGGGTGCCGGGGCAGGTTGTTTTCTTCCATATAGGCCCGCACATCCTCGGGCGCCCAATGGGCCAGCGGGTTGACTTTGATCCGGCCTGTTCCGTCCTCGACCTCGAAGAATTCCAGCGCGGCGCGCGTGCCGGCCTGAAATCGCTTGCGTCCGGTTATCCAGCCATCGAACCCCACCAGTGCTTTTTGCAGCGGGAAAGTCTTGCGCAGGTTACAACATGCATCCGTGTCGCGCAGGCGCAACGCACCGTATGGGTCTTCGCGCTCAACTTCTGCATCCTCGGCCCGGATGATGCGAATGTTGGTAAGCCCCAGACGCTCGCTCACCTCCTGCTGGTACTCCAGCGTTTCGGTGAACAGCATTTGCGTGTCCACGAAAAGAACGGGCGTTGCCTTGTTCACCACCGCCGCCATATGCAACAGCACGACGGATTCCGCACCAAAGCTCGAGACCAGAGCAAGCTCATCAATCTCATCAATCGCCCCATGCATGACATCATGAGCGCTGTGGTGCCGGAACCGGGCATTCAGGTCTTCGACACGTTCAGTCAGTTCGCGTCTGTCCCGGCCCAGTTCCGTCTGGATCAGGTCAAGCGGCATTTGCTCGGGCCTCGGGGTAGAGGGCGTCTTTGAACGGCGCCATGCCCACCCGGCGATATGTTTCCAGGAATGTCTCCTCTGCGCCTGCACGCTGGTTCAGATAGGTGTCGACAATGCGCTCAACGGCAGGAACGATTTCGTCATAGGCAAAGCCCGGACCGGTGCGATCACCAATTGCCGCAGTTTCGGTCGCATCGCCACCCAAAGTGATCTGGTAGTTTTCCACGCCTGCGCGGTCCAGACCCAGAATGCCGATGTGGCCGACATGGTGGTGACCGCAGGCGTTGATGCAGCCTGAGATCTTGATCTTCAGGTGGCCGATGTCATGCTCGAGCTTCAGGTCCTCGAACCGCGTCGCAATTTCCTGAGCAACCGGGATCGAACGCGCCGTCGCCAGCGCGCAATAATCCATGCCGGGGCAGGCGATGATATCGCTGATCAGACCGATATTGGCGGTTGCCAGTTCGTATTCCTTCAGCTTGGCGTGGATCGCGGGCAGGTCTGATTTGTGGACATGCGGCAGGATCACGTTCTGCTCGTGGCTAATGCGCAGCTCGTCATAGGCGAACCCTTCGGCCAGATCGGCCATCACGCGCATTTGCTCGGCAGTTGCATCACCCGGCGTTGCCCCATGCTTCTTGATCGAGATCGTGACAATCGCATGGTCCGCGTCCTTGTGCGGCGCGATGTTGGTATCGACCCACGAGCGGAAAACCGGATCGTTGGTATAGGAGCTTTCAAACGACGCGACCGAAGCTTGGCGGAAGGCAGGCGGTGCAAAGTGGCCCTTGATCTCTTCCAGCAGGTTCATGTCCGCGCCTTTGAACTGCGGGCGGACCTTCAGGAAGCGTTCGTTAACCTTGGCGCGGATAGCGTCGATGCCATGCTCGTGCACGGTGATCTTAATACGTGCTTTGTACTTGTTGTCGCGGCGACCAATCTGGTTCCATACGGAAACGGTGGCTTCCAGATAGGCCAGCAGGTCCTCAAAGGCGACGAATTCGGACAATTCCTTGCCGATCATGGGCGTACGGCCAAGGCCACCGCCAACAATGACGCGAGCGCCAAGAACGCCGTCACGCTCAACCAGTTGCAGGCCGATGTCATGCGCCTTGATCACGGCGCGGTCGTTTTCACTACCAGTGATGGCGATCTTGAATTTGCGCGGCATGAACTGGAATTCCGGGTGGTCGGTCGACCACTGGCGCAGCAATTCGGCGTAAGGGCGGGGATCAGCGACCTCATCCGCAGCGGCGCCAGCAAAGTGGTCGGCGGTCACGTTGCGAATGGTGTTGCCCGAGGTCTGTATGGCGTGCATGCCAACCTCGGCCAGCGCGTCCAGCATATCCGGCACGTCGCTCAGCTTTGGCCAGTTGTACTGGATGTTCTGACGCGTCGTGAAATGGCCATAGCCTTTGTCCCACTTCTCGGCCAGCAGCGCCAGTTGACGCATCTGCGCACTGTTCAGCGTGCCATAGGGAATGGCGACACGCAGCATGTAGGCGTGCAGTTGCAGGTACAGCCCATTCATCAGGCGCAGCGGCTTGAATTCGTCTTCGGTCAACGAGCCGTCAATGCGACGCTCGACCTGGGCGCGGAACTGCGCGTTACGTTCTGCCAAAAATGCTGTGTCGAACTCGGAGTAGCGATACATGTCTAGCTGTCCTTGTTTGCAGCCCCGAACCTAGGGGCCTTGAAGGGGAGAGATATGGCCAGAGGTCAGGCCCGGGGCTGCGGGGAAGTTTCCTGTTTGCCGTGGGCATAGTTGGACGGACCAGTCCGGCGGAAATCTTCCCGAAAATGGGTGGGCTCGGGGCCGTTCTTGCCAGCAACGGCATCGGCCAGATAGGCGCCAACGACTTTATTTGCCTGACGCGCCGCATCCAGCAGACGCACCTGTGCATGTGCTTCGTCAGTGATCAGTTCCGCTTGGGACAGATCACGCGTCCAACTGTCATCTTCGGTCTGGTAAATGACGTCACCTACCAGCAAATCATTTGCGGTGACGACTTTGGGGGTAAAAGCGCGGGCCATCAGGCAAGCTCCTTATTGAATTCGGTTACGGCCTGCGCCGCTTCGCGCGGGGCAAGGCCATAGAATGTCAGGGCCGGTCCGTCCAATTCGGCGGCGGCCAGGTCGGCGGGCAGTTGATCCAGTGTGGTGGACAGTATCCGTTGGTTCGGGCGCGAAGCGTTTTCGACCAGCGTGACAGGGGTGGCGCGATCGGCGCCATGCATGATCAGGCGACCCTGGATAAAGCGGGCAGATTTCTTGCCCATATAGATCGCAGCAACCGAACCAGCCCGTGCCAGGGCATTCCAGTCATGATCGGCAAAACCTTTCATGTCGTGCCCGGTCAGGAACCGCACCGAGGAATTTCGACCGCGTTGAGTCAGGCTTTGGCCGATGCCAGCCACTGCGGCAGAGGCCGCTGTGATACCAGGAACGATCTGCCACGAAATGCCAGCCGCCTCGACGGCCTCGATCTCTTCACCCAGACGGCCAAAGACAGTGGGATCACCGGACTTCAGGCGGACCACGCGGTTACCATTCAGGGCATATTCGACCAAAAGCGCGTCAATATCACTTTGCTTCCAGGATGGGCCGAACCCGGCTTTGCCGACATCAACCAAGGCGGCGCTTTGACCGGCTATGTCCAGAACGGGTTCACTGATAAGGCGGTCATGCAGCACAACATCAGCCCGCTCAAACGCGGTCAGCGCCTTGAGCGTCAGCAACTCGGGGTCGCCCGGACCTGCGCCGACAAAGTCGACATGTCCTTTGGGGCCTGTTGTGCGAACGTCCTGCATCGGATCATCTCGGGTGTGGTTTGACTTGACCCTCAATATAGGAAATATTCCCACCAAAGCGCCATATGGGCGCTAAAATAAGGATAAACGTTCCATCTATGCGAAAATATGGAACGAAAGCTTCGATGTGGAAGGGAAATTGGAATGTCGGTGCGGATAGATGATACGGATCGGAAAATTCTGGCCGAGCTGCAACGCGATGCAGGGCAGTCACTGGATGAAATAGCGGCTCGGGTCGGCAGTTCAAAGACGCCTGTCTGGAATCGTATACGCAAGCTCAAGAGTGCAGGAATAATAGGTCAGCAAACGGTTTTGCTGGATGCCGAAGCGCTCGGGTTTGAAGCGACTTTCTTTGTTTTGATCCGCACATCGGAGCACGAGGCCGAGTGGCAGCGAAAGTTCCTTAAAGCATTGCGCGATCATCCCGAAGTGCAAGAGGCGCACCGGCTGGCCGGAGACATTGATTATATCCTCAAGGTTCGGGTCAAGAACGCGCGCGCCTATGACCAATTCTACCAGTCGCTGATATCGGAGGTGCGGGTGCACAACGTAACCGCGCTTTTGTCGATGGAAGAAATCAAGTCCACAACGATGCTTCCCCTCAACGCATTGGTTGAAGGGGCGTAAAAGGCAGGTGCTTCCAACGCCGGATCGAGCCGCGCCTTATACAGGTCAGACCTGAACCATTAACCGTTCCAAACCATGGAAGTGATAGCTGTCTGAATAGGTTGGCTCTGTAGCGAGCCGCAGGTTCGGGCAGCTATTGAACAGAATGGGCAGGGCTATGCGCATTTCCAACCTTGCCAAAGGGGCGCCGACGCAGAAGTGGATGCCTCCGCCAAAACTTGTGTTGACCTCAATCGAGCGCGTCGGAACAAACCTTTCGGGTTCATCCCAGACAGCAGGGTCGCGGTTTGCAGCGCCAAGCAATAGTGCGACCTGATCACCGCGCCTGAACGAATGCCCAAATATGTCAACGTCTTCATATGCATAACGTGTGAACATGTGCAAAGGCGGGTCATAGCGCAGAATTTCTTCAATCGTTGCGTCGATCTGGTCCGGTGCCAGAACGCCGGGGCTGGTATAAGTTTGCAACAGAGTTTTCACACCGTTCGCCAGCGAATGCACAGTTGCTTCGTGACCTGCATTCAGCAGCAAGATGCATGTTGCGACCAACTCGTCGATGGTCAGCTTTTCACCTTCTTCCTCGGCGCTGATAAGCCGGGTGATCAAATCGTCACGGGGATCATTGCGTCGCTGGTTAATGTATCCCAACAGGAAATCCGTGAACTCCTGAGACGACTTGGCCGCCTTATCCTCGGTCGCCTGCGTCCGGTTGGCCTGATACATGGCGACCATGTCATGCGACCACTGCAACAGGTTGGGTGCCATGTCTTCGGGAACGCCCAGCAGTCGGCAGATGGTTATCACCGGGACCTGCGTGCAATAGGCACTCAACAGGTCGAAAGGTGTATTCGGAAACGTCTCGATAAGACTGTGGCATAGCGATTCAATGGAAGGCTGCAATGCAGAAATTTCCCGCGACGTGAAAGCGCGCATGACAAGCGCTCTCAGGCGGGTATGTCGAGGGGGTTCAGCTTCAAGCAGCGAGTGGGCTTCGATAGCCAGCCAGGGGGCCAGATGGGCAGGGCCCTGTGTCGCGCATTCAGGCGGAACTTCCCGCCCAAACCGGCGGTCGCGAAGAAGTGTCCGCACCGCCTGACAAGACGTTGCAGCAACCATATTGTAGTCGCGCCAATAGAATAGATCTCCAGCAGTGCGGGCATGATCATAGAAAGGGTAGGGGTTCTGAACGAAACACGGGTCTGTCGGGGATTGCGAGAATGACTTCATGCGACGCACACTTGCCACGAGCCGCGTTGAATGCAAGACCCTGTCTATGCAGAGAGTTTGGATCATTGTCGGTTTTTTGTCCGCTGTCGGGCTGCTGTCAGGTTTTGTTTGGTCTTATGGTTATCGTCAGGCGCTGTCTCAGCTAAGCGACAAGGCCGAAGCAGACCTTGAACTGGCGGCGGATCGGCTCAGCACCCAGATGCAGGTCTATCAGGAACTGGCGGTTCTGATGGCGACACATCCCGCTTTGCACGCGTTGGATACACCAACACACGTACATGACGCGCAAGCGATGTTGCTGGACGTCGCCGACAAGACAGCGGCCGTCAACATGATGTATCTGGATCGCAGCGGTCGGGTTCTGGTCACCGCACAGCCAGTGGCACAGCGAGACATGTCCGCACATCCAGCGTTCAGGCGCGCCATGCAGGGTGCGGTGGGTACCGCGCATGAGGTGGTTCCAGAGAGTGGCGACCGGATATATTCCTATGCCGCTCCGACTTTTGCTCCGTCTGGGCAAGTCGAAGGTGCCGTGATGGTGGTTGCCGACGTCCAGGACATTGAACAAACCTGGCGGGGCAGTACCGAAGCCGTGTTCTTTGTTGATTCTGACGGTGTCGTCTTCATCTCGAACCGATCAGACTTGCTGTTCTGGAGCCGCGAGGCTGGCCAGTCCGGGCTGACACCGCCAGAAGGTGCGTCGGTGGATTTTGCAGCGACGCGGGTCGGCCAGCATGAATTGTGGCGGCTGAACTGGGGGCGGTATTTGCCACGCGACGCGTTGCACCTAACGCTTGAACTGCCTGTGATCGATATGACCGCCGAGGTTTTGGTGGACGTGGCTCCGGCCCGGCGACTTGCGGGGTTGCAGGCGGCGGCGGTCGCAGCGATCTGTCTGGCGTTTGGTGCCATGCTGTATCTTGCCATGGAGCGGCGACGGACGCTGGCTAATGCCAACATGGTTCTGGAAAGCCGGGTGGCGCAGCGTACCCGTGCATTGACCCAAGCGAACACTGCGTTACGCCGCGAAGTTGCAGAACGTCAGGAGGCCGAAGCAGCCCTGAAAAAAGCGCAGGCCGAACTGGTGCAGGCAGGTAAACTCAGCGCATTGGGGCAAATGTCGGCGGGGATCAGCCACGAACTCAACCAACCCTTGATGGCAATCCAGCAATTCGCCGACAATGGCACGGCCTTTCTTGAACGCGGCAAAGGCGACAGGGCCAGCGAAAACCTTGGGCGTATTTCGGAAATGGCCGCCCGCATGGCCCGGATCATCAAGAATCTGCGCGCGTTTGCCCGCAACGAAAGCGAACCAATGGGCCGGGTCGATCTGGTGCAGGTTCTGAAAACCGCCGTCGAGTTGACCGAAACCCGTTTGCGTGACGATGATGTGACGCTGGAATGGGAGCCGGGACAGTCTGCGGTTTATGTTTGGGGGGGTGAAGTCCGATTGGTGCAGGTCTTTGTTAATCTGATCAATAACGCGGCGGATGCGATGCTGGGGCGACCCAAACGGCACATTTCGATTGTGATGCACGAAGAAGACCGGTTGCGCGTTTCTGTGCGGGATACCGGCCCGGGGATTGAAGACCCCGACCGTGTGTTCGAGCCGTTTTATTCGACAAAAAGCGTAGGATCCTCTGAAGGTCTGGGGCTCGGCCTTTCAATATCATATGGTCTGGTTCAAAGCTTTGGGGGTGAAATCCGTGGGGCAAACACGACTGATGGCGCAGTGTTTACCGTCGAACTGGAACCCTATGGAAAAGAAGAGGCAGCATGATGCGCAGGGTTCTGTTGGTCGATGATGACGCAGCTGTTCGCGAGGCACTGGCGCAAACCATTGAACTGGCGGACTATGCACCGACAACAGCCGGATCTTTTGTGGCGGCCAAGGATCATATTCGGCGGGATTTCCCCGGTGTGATTATTTCGGACATCCGAATGCCCGGGCGGGATGGTTTCCATCTGCTGACCTATGCTCGGGATATCGACCCCGAGCTTCCGGTGATCCTTTTGACCGGAGAAGGCGATATCCCAATGGCCGTGGAAGCCATGGGAAAAGGCGCGTTCGATTTTCTGGAGAAACCATGCGCTGCGTCTGACCTGATGGACGTTCTTGAACGCGCATTCGCGGCCCGCACTCAGGTTTTGGAACAGCGCGCCCTGAAATCTGAACTTGAAAGGGGGGATCCGGCCGCACGTTTGCTGTTTGGTCTGTCGCCGCAAGCCGAGGCACTGCGGGATCGTGTGCGAACTGTTGCACCGACTGGGGCCGAAGTTCTTGTTACCGGCCCGCCGGGCAGCGGCATATCCAAAGTTGCCGAAGTGGTTCACCTGATGTCGCCCGCTGGTCAGGGGCCTTTTGTCAAACGTCCGGCTTCAAGCCTAAGCCCCGATGATCTTGCCCAAAGCTGCGGCGATGCAGTGGGTGGATCCCTGTTTCTGGACGAAGTGTCCGCCATGCCCCAAGCCACGCAGTTTGCGGCGTTGGAGATCATCGAGCGCGGTCCGGGGGGGCGTATTATTGCAGGGACAACCGCTGATCTGTCCGCTTTATGTTCGGAAGGGCGGTTTAACGCAGATCTGTTCTATCGTTTGGATGTGATGCGGGTGCGTGTTCCATCATTGGCGGAACGCCCCGACGACATTCCGGTGATTTTTCGCCACTATGTGGCGCAAGCGGCCGAACAGGCAGGCATCGCAATTCCCGAGATTTCGTCCGAACATCTGGCCGCCTTGATGGCCAGCGACTGGCCGGGCAACGCCCGTTCGCTGATGTCGGCAGCAATGCGGTTTGTTCTTGGAATGCCCGAGGAGGTTACACAAGCAACGGATCTGGGGTTGAGCGAACAGATGGCGCGTGTGGAACGATCTTTGTTGATTGCAGCTTTGGGCCGCCACAATGGAAAAGCGTCAGATGCGGCCAAGGCGCTGAAGCTGCCGCGCAAGACCTTTTACGACAAGCTGGCGCGCTATCAGATTCGTCCCGAGGATTACCGCAGATGAGCGGGAACTGGATTGGCACTTCTGATTCGAATGAAGTGATTCGGAATATGTGCGGAATTCCGCACAAGCCGCACTGAGGATGTGCGAGTTTTCGCACGGCTCGGGACTGTGAAGCGCAGAACCCGAACCAACAAAGCTGTAACACTTTGGTATTAAACATGTAATCAGACACTTTCCGCAATCGCAGTCAAAAGTTGTGTGCTTTACCCTGAGTCGCTTCACTGCACGCCATACGGCGCTTACCCGGCGTCGACTGCAAGTTTCAAGGAACTCTGGGAGGATATCAGATGAAGCTTCTGACAACGGCAGCAACTGCGCTTGCTCTGACTGTAACCGCAACGGCTGGTATGGCTGCATGCGACGAAGGTGAAATCGTCGTTAAGTTCGCGCATGTGACGAACACCGACAAACACCCCAAGGGCATCGCGGCATCGCTGCTGGAGCAGCGGGTCAACGACGAAATGAACGGCACGATGTGTGTCGAGGTCTACCCGAACTCGACGCTCTACAACGACGACAAAGTTCTCGAAGCGATGTTGCAGGGCGACGTGCAACTGGCAGCGCCCTCGCTGTCGAAGTTCGAGAAGTTCACCAAACAGTTCCGCCTGTTTGACCTGCCGTTCATGTTCAAGAACGTCGACGCTGTAGACGCGTTCCAGGCCTCGGCCGAGGGGCAGGCGATGAAAGACAGCATGCAGCGCCGCGGCCTGCAAGGGCTGGCGTTCTGGCACAACGGCATGAAGCAGATGTCGGCCAACAAGGCTTTGGTTGATCCGTCGGATGCAAACGGTTTGAAATTCCGCGTGCAGTCGTCAGATGTGCTGGTGGCTCAGATGGAGGCCATTGGTGGCAGCCCGCAAAAAATGGCGTTCTCGGAAGTGTATGGCGCGCTGCAACAGGGCGTGGTGGACGGGCAGGAGAACACCTGGTCGAACATCTACGGCAAGAAGTTCTTTGAGGTGCAGGACGGTATCACCGAAACCAACCACGGCATCATCGACTATCTGGTCGTGACATCGGTGGATTGGCTGGACAGTCTTGATCCGGCGGTGCGGGATCAGTTCCTGACCATTCTGGCCGAAGTTACCGAGACCCGGAACAAAGAAGCCTTTGCTGTGAACGAAGCGGCCAAAGCGTCGATCATCGATGCGGGCGGCGTCATCCGTGAACTGACCCCTGAACAGCGTCAGGCCTGGGTCGACGCGATGAAACCGGTTTGGGACAAATTCGCCGGTGACGTGGGTCAGGACAAGATCGACGCGGCACAGGCCATCAACGCCGGCTTCTGATCCGGTCAAAGACCGCGCGTCCGGGGACTGGGGAGTATTCGACGCGCAGGCCGGGCGGGCTGAAATGGCCCGCCCCATTCTCAACTCTCTCTTCAATAAAATGCGGGGACTGAAAGATGTCTGGTGCGAACTCCGGCCAGGGCGGGCTGATCGACCATATCGAAGAAACCCTGATCGCGTTGCTTTTGGGCCTTATGACGGTCGTTACATTTGCCAACGTGATCGCGCGGTTTGTCTTTAATTCCAATATCCTATGGGCGCTTGAGTTGACAGTGTTCACGTTTGGCTGGCTGGTGCTGCTGGGCGCGTCTTACGCGGTCAAGAAACATGCTCATCTGGGCGTGGATGCAATCCTAAACATGCTAGCGCCAGCACCGAGGCGTCTAATGGCGTTAGTCTCGGTCGGATGCTGTCTGGTGTTTTCGCTGCTGATGCTCAAGGGGGCATATGATTATTGGGCCGTCTTTGCAGATCTGCCGCCAACATCGGGCCGCTGGTTCCCGACCGGGTTTGATTTCGGCGCACGCAGCCAGAGTTTCTACGAGGTGGACGACATCCCCATGGTTGCGCCGCTGCGCTTTCTGGAAGACCTGATCAACTATGGCGAGGGGTATGAAAAACTGCCCAAGGTCGTACCTTACCTGGTTCTGCCTGTATCCATGCTGCTGCTGGTGATCCGGTTTACGCAGGTCGCCGTTCAAATCTGGCGTGGTGAGACCGATCGCCTTGTCGCCAGCCACGAAGTCGAGGACGAGATTGAGGAAGTCCGCGCACAACAAGGGGTGCATGACTGATGGACGTTATCCTTCTTTTCTCGATGGTCATCGGCCTGCTGCTGATCGGGGTTCCGATTGCGGTTGCACTTGGCCTCAGCTCGACCCTGTTCCTGCTGATCTATTCCGACAGTTCGCTGGCTTCTGTCGCAGGCACGCTGTTCGAGGCGTTCGAGGGGCATTTCACCCTTTTGGCGATCCCGTTCTTTATTCTCGCCTCGTCCTTCATGACGACAGGCGGCGTAGCGCGTCGGATCATCCGATTCTCGATTGCTTGCGTGGGGCATCTGCCCGGCGGTCTGGCGATTGCGGGTGTGTTTGCTTGTATGCTGTTTGCCGCGCTTTCAGGATCGTCCCCGGCCACGGTTGTAGCTATCGGTTCGATCGTCATCGCAGGTATGCGCCAGGTTGGGTATTCCAAAGAGTTTGCCGCCGGTGTGATCTGTAACGCGGGTACGCTGGGCATCCTGATCCCACCGTCCATCGTGATGGTTGTGTATGCCGCCGCCGTCGAAGTTTCAGTTGGGCGCATGTTCCTGGCTGGCGTTATTCCCGGTCTGATGGCTGGCTTCATGCTGATGATCACCATCTATGTCATGGCAAAGGTCAAGAACCTGCCCAAGGGTGAATGGAAGGGGTGGGGTGAGGTCTTTACCTCGGCCCGCGAGGCCGGTTGGGGCCTGTTCCTGATCGTTATCATTCTGGGTGGCATTTATGGGGGTATCTTTACCCCGACCGAGGCTGCCGCGGTTGCTGCCGTCTATGCCTTCTTCATCGCCAGTTTCGTCTACAAGGACATGGGTCCGCTGAGTACGGAAGGGGACGCACAGAACCTGCCACTGCTGAAAAAGCCCTACGCTTTGGTCACGGCGTTCTTTCACCCCGACACCAAGCATACTCTGTTCGAGGCAGGAAAGCTGACGGTGACGCTGTTGTTCGTGATCGCCAACGCGCTGATCCTCAAACATGTTCTAACGGACGAACAGGTGCCGCAGCACATTGCTAGCGCCATGCTTTCAGCGGGTCTTGGACCGGTAACCTTCCTGATCGTGGTCAACGTAATCCTGCTGATCGGTGGTCAGTTTATGGAGCCGTCGGGCCTGCTGGTGATCGTTGCACCGCTGGTGTTCCCGATTGCCATCGAGTTGGGTATCGATCCGATCCATCTGGGCATCATCATGGTGGTGAACATGGAGATCGGGATGATCACGCCCCCGGTCGGTTTGAACCTGTTCGTAACCTCGGGTGTTGCGGGTATGCCGATGATGAGCGTTGTGAGGGCGGCGCTGCCGTTCCTTGCTGTCCTGTTCGTCTTCCTGATTATGGTGACGTATATTCCGTGGATCTCGACCTTCCTGCCCAACACCTTCATGGGGCCGGAAATCATAACCAATTAGGTTGTTTGACGATGTACGTAGCCGGGCGGTTTCGACCGCCCGGCTTTTTCGTATCTTGAAACCGCGCACCGGGTTCATATCTCGGGTCCAGAGGACGACCTCCCCATATCGGGACATTATTCGGGACGACCCGAACGGATACGAGGTTGTCTTATGCCCTGGGTATTCCTTCTATTTGCTGGCCTGTTGGAAATCGTCTGGGCCGTAGCGATGAAGCAATCGGCTGGTTTCACCCGATTGTTGCCTACGGCCTTGATGGGGCTTTCGATGATCGGGTCTTTCGGTCTTCTGGCGCTGGCGATGCGCGACCTGCCGTTGGGCACGGCTTATACCATCTGGACCGGTATCGGGGCTGTGGGGGCGTTCTGTGTAGGTATCCTGTTTCTGGGCGAAGCCCTTAGCCCTGCGCGGATTCTGGCGGCTCTTCTGATCGTGTCAGGTCTCATCCTGATGAAGCTGGCGTGAGCGTTTTATTGACCAAGCCATTTTGCTTGGGCAGGGTTCGGAAAACACGGGAATTGGAGACTGGAATGCTGACCGAGACCGACAAGCGCCTGCTGCGCGTGGCTTATGACGAGGCAAAAGCCGGGTTTGATGAAGGTGGATGCCCTATCGGATCAGTTCTGGCGCGGGGTGGCGAAATTGTTTCACAAGGGCGCAATCAACGTGTACAGGGCGGGGATCCGATCGCACATGGGGAAATGGATGCTTTGCGCAAAGCCGGGCGTCAGAAAACCTATCGCGACACGGTTCTTTACACGTCTTTGTCACCTTGCATGATGTGTTCCGGCACTATCGTTCAGTTTGGTATCCCGCGAGTGGTGATCGGCGATACCCAGAACTTTGGTGGCAACGAAGACTTCCTGCGCGACCGCGGCGTCGAGGTGGTGATAGCCAACGATCCCGACTGCATCGCACTGATGCAGCGGTTCATCGAAGAAAAGCCAGAGCTTTGGGCGGAAGATATTGCCGAGTAAAGGCGAAACCTAGACGCTCTCCAGCGCCTGAATAATGCCCGTGAAATCCCCGGCCTTCAGGCTGGCGCCGCCCACAAGCGCACCATCGACATTTGAAACCGCAAAGATCTCCGCCGCGTTGGAGGGTTTGACCGACCCGCCATAAAGCAAACGGACAGAGCGACCCACTCCTTCGCCAAAGCGACGCTCTAGCCGGGCGCGGATGAAGTCGTGAACCTCTCCGATCTCATCAAGTGTTGGAACCTTGCCAGTGCCTATGGCCCAGATCGGTTCATAGGCAATAATCAGGTTCTCGCCGGTTGCCTGATCCGGGATCGACCCCGACATCTGACCGCCGATTATGTCGAGCGTATTGGCCGCCTCGCGCTGTTCCAGGCTTTCGCCAACGCAAATGATCGCTTTTAACCCCGCATCCATCGCAGCACGGGCCTTGGCGCGTATATCCTCGTCATGTTCTTCATGGTCCACGCGCCGTTCGGAATGACCCAGGATGACTGTTGTCGCGCCCGCGTCCAGCAGCATCTCAGCGCTGATGTCGCCTGTATACGCGCCTGCGGTTGCCGCGTGGCAATCCTGCCCGCCAACTGTGACTGCTGACCCGCGTACGGTGGCTGCCGCGCGGCTGAGCAATGTTGCCGGAGGGCAGATCAGGATATCGACAGAAGCATCTGGGTGGGACTTGCACAGTGCTTCAAGCTCGCTCAGCGCAGCACCAGTTCCGTTCATTTTCCAGTTTCCTGCCGCAAGCTTGCGCCGCATACCCGTATCTCCCAGATTATTCGATGATTTAGGATGCGGATAGCATTGTCGGCACGATCTTACAATTCCACGGATTGGATGGGTTCGTGCGCTTTGATCGACACACGGCGTTCGGTCGGGACCGTGTCACAGGATTACCCGGCGCAAACTAGGATTTCTGCACGATGCTCTCATCGAATTTGATGGATTCACCGCAACCGCAAGCGTCGACGACATTCGGGTTCCTGAACTTGAAACCTGATTCCAGCAACGACACCTCGTAATCGATTTCAGTCCCGAACAGAAACATCTGCGCCATTGGTGCGATCATGACGCGTGCACCATCCTGTTCAACGACTTCGTCGTGTGGATCGGCCTGATCGACATATTCCATGGTATATTCCATGCCCGCACAGCCGCCTTTCTTTACGCCAATGCGCAAGCCGACGTGGCCACCCGAGTTCATCAGGCGGGTAATTTGCTCTGCGGCTTTGGGCGTCATGGTCACAGCCTGTTTGCCGGGAATGCCGAACATGTAAGTCTCCGTTGTCGCGCGTTGCATTTAATCTAGGGCTCAGGGGGCCAAGGCTCAAGACGGTGTGTTATAAAGAGTTTTATCAGGATGAAACAACCCGGCATACAGTAAGGGTTCGCTGAAAACACCCGACCGTTAAACCGTGGAGCTGAATAGGTTTAAGCTGGTCAATCTCCAAAACGGTTCGCATTATGGAAACATCGGAAAGGATAATATTGTGAAGAGATTAAAGGCAATTTTTAATCCAGTCTTGTTGGGAGCGATACTTACCATTGCAGTTCTTTTGTTTGTTCCGGATGATGCGGTGGCCGCCAATGATGGAGAGAGGCATCCGGTAAACTGCGCGACCGCCGAGGGCGATCTGCGCGCCATCGCGACTGAGAAAAAGCACGCGCAGGACCAACAGTTGGAAAGTGTTGCCGCCATTACTCCTGCCGGGGCACTTTTGGGGCTGGTCACAGGAACGGAACACAAAAGGCTGCAAATGCTATCGGGGGACTACATCATTCAACTGGATGCCAGATCTGCGGAAATCAAAAAGACCTGCAATTTGAACTGATCACCCGTCGTTAGGTGATCTGGATATGAAAAGGACCGTTCTCGGGCAAGAACGGTCCGTGTTTCTGGGCCGGAACTCGGGGGGCGGTCAAATCATGTCTGGCCCGAGGTACGATACCGATTGGTGCCGTCCGCAGGTCTTTTCCCGTATCATTGTGACAGGGACAGGACGAACAGGTAACAAAAACACCAATGTTTTGTGACAAATAGCTGGGAAACTGTGGCCGGTGCCTACATAAATCCCAGTTCCAGACGTGCTTCGTCTGACATCATCTCCATACCCCAGGGTGGCTCCCAGGTCAGTTCCACGTCGACCTCTTTGACGCCTGCAACAGGCTCGATCGCTTCCATGATCCATCCGGGCATGTCGCCGGCAACCGGGCATCCGGGGGCTGTCAGCGTCATGATCACCTTCACCGCGTTGTCCGTGGAAATGTCGATCGTGTAGATCAGGCCGAGGTCATAGATATTCACGGGGATTTCCGGGTCATAGACCGTGCGGCACGCCTCGACCACGGGCTCGTACAGGGGGTGCTCAATGGTTGACGGCGCAATCAGCGGTGTGCCTTCAAACTGTTCGCTCGGGTGGGTCATCTTTGCCTCGGGTCAGTTGCCTGAGTGATTATATAGGGAATAGCCGCAACAGCGTCCAGTAGGGCGGCGGCGCCGATTGGGGCGCCGCGGCAATTTAGTCGTTGATGTCGTGGTTGAAGGTTTTGACCTGACCTTGCGGCAATGCAAACAGTTTCCGCAAAACAAGCCACGCAATCAGTGACATCACTGCGAAGATCAACGCCAACACATTCAAAGACAGAGCCATACCGGATACGGCAAGGATAAGGCCCGTGACTGCGGCCCCGATTGCAAAGCCCAGAAAAATGAACCCTGGCAGGACAATCTCAAGGATACCCAGCGCCAATGCGGCGGCGAGCCAGATCCACCAGGTCAACCAGAAGGGGTCTGCCATCATTTTCCTCCTTTTAACATCTTGAATGCGTCACCAAAGGCTTCCAGTGCGTTGGCAGGCACAACAATAGTTTGCTTGCCAGTACCGTTTCCAAGCGCATTCAGGGCTTCAACCTGCTTCAAGGCAACCTGATACTGGGCCGCTTCAATGCCGTTATCCTGAATGGCCTTGGCGACCACACCTGTGGCATAAGCTTCGGCTTCGGCCTGAATGCGCCGCGCCTTGGCGGTTTGTTCCGCCGCATAAAGCTCGGCGTCGGCATGCAGCTCGACTGCGCGCTTTTTGCCCTCGGCTTCTGTCACCTGCGCACGACGGGCGCGTTCGGCGTTCAGCTGTTGCAGCATGGCGTCACGGGTGGCCTGATCCAGATTTACGTCCAGAATCTCGGCGCGGGTGACTTCGATGCCCCAGTCATCGACAGCGGTTTCAACGCTTTCCTGAATACGCGTGATCAGTTGGGACCGGTTCGACTGGACCTCATCCAAATCCATTTTACCGATCTCGGCGCGAACGATCCCGGCGACAGTGGTAGCAATCGCGCCATCAACGTCGCGGATTCGGTAGACCGTCTTTTCAGGTTCGAGAATACGGTAGAAGACCGATGTATCGATCTGCACCAAAACGTTGTCCTTGGTGATTGCGTCCTGCGTCGCGTTTGGCAGTTGGCGTTCCAGGATCGAGATCTTGTGGCGCGCAATGTCCAGCAGCGGAACGATAAAGTTGATGCCGGGGCCAAGCACGGAATGCAGGCGCCCAAACCGTTCAACCACATATTTTTCGGACTGAGGCACAATCTTGATGCCCTTGAAAATGATAACAATTACCAGCACCGCGGCCAGCAGGTAAATGATGTTTGACGAAAGCAATCCGATGATTTGGTCTTCGGTCATACTGTCCTCTTGTTTTTGTGTACTATAGTATACATGTGGCGATTGAGTCGCTCGATTTCAACTCTGGTATGAGGGGAAAGCAGTCCCATGCAAATGCCTCGATAATGAAACGCTGTATCGAAAAATCGTGCTGTGACCGCTTTGCATCCCTAATTGTTTGCGGTATCGGGCGGGGATGAAACTGATAATCGATACAGATCCTGGCATCGATGATGCCATGGCAATCGCCTATGCCGCTGCAGCACCCGAGATCGAGCTGATCGGCCTGACCACGGTGTTTGGAAACACGCATGTACATCAATCCAGCCGCAATGCCCGGTTCCTGCTTGATAAACTGGGTCTGGATCTGCCTGTCGCTGAAGGGGCTGCCGTTGCATTGGGTGCCGATGCGCATTCGCCATCCGAACATGTGCATGGTCCCGAAGGATTCGGTGACCTGACTGACATTCCCGAGATTGGAAGTAACCACGCCCTGCCAGCTGCTGAATTTCTGGTCGACATGGCACGAACCCATAAGAAAGAACTGGTGGTTTGCGCCGTGGGCCCTCTAACCAACGTCGCCAACGCCATTCGTCTGGATCCGGAATTCGCCGACAATCTGGGGCGTTTGGTTATCATGGGCGGCGCTGTGTACTGCCCGGGCAATATAACCAACCATGCCGAGGCAAACATCTACCATGATGCTATTGCGGCTGAAGAGGTCTTTGCCACACCGCCGGATACGGTACTTGTCGGCTTGGATGTCACGCTGAAAACGCTCTACGAGACTGCGGATTTCGAAAGCCTGGCAATGCGATCACCTGACATGGGGTCCTTTCTGCGCGATATCTCTCGCTTTTACCTGAAGTTCTACAAGGATGTCGGGGGTCTGGAAGGCTGCGGCCTGCACGATTCGACGGCTGTGATCGCTTGTTCTCATGGTGCCATGTTTGACATGGTCGAAACGGGTCTGCGGGTTGTCACCGAAGGCGACCAGAAGGGGGCGACGCGACCTGATCCGGAACGTCCCTCAGTTCGGGTCTGCCGCGACGTCGACGGGGCAGGGGTTGTTCAACTGTTTACAGACCGTGTTGCCTTGCTACCCTGACGGGTTGCAAAGACCAAACGGATCGGGCAAAGCCTGCCCGGTTCGGCGACCCGAGGGATGACATGACCCAACAGTTTTCTTTTGATCTGAAGGCAACAGACGGCAAAGCCAGGACCGGAGTGATCAGCACACCGCGCGGCGACGTGCGAACGCCTGCCTTTATGCCGGTTGGCACTGCGGCAACGGTCAAGGCGATGATGCCGGAAAGCGTTCGCGCGACGGGGGCAGACATCCTGCTGGGGAACACCTATCACCTGATGCTGCGCCCGACCGCTGAGCGTATTGATCGACTGGGTGGACTGCATAAGTTCATGAACTGGGATCGGCCCATTCTGACAGATTCCGGCGGATTTCAGGTCATGTCGCTGGCCGGTTTGCGCAAGCTGACTGAAAAGGGCGTGACCTTCAAATCTCATATCGACGGATCAAAGCACGAATTGACGCCGGAACGGTCGATGGAGATCCAGCGCCTGTTGGGCTCGGACATTGTCATGTGTTTCGATGAATGCCCTGCGCTGCCAGCGGATCGTGACCGCATTGCCGAGTCAATGCGCCTGTCGATGCGATGGGCCGAACGGTCGCGCGATGCGTTTGGCGATCGTCCGGGGCATGCGCTTTTTGGCATCATGCAAGGTGGGCTGGAAAAAGACCTGCGCGAAGAAAGCGCCGAGGCGTTGAAATCTATCGGTTTCGAGGGCTATGCAGTTGGGGGTTTGGCGGTAGGCGAAGGGCAGGAGGCCATGTTTTCTTGCCTCGATTATGCCCCCGATTTCCTACCATCGGACAAGCCGCGCTATCTGATGGGCGTCGGCAAGCCCGACGATATCGTCGGTGCTGTTGCCCGCGGGATCGACATGATGGACTGCGTGTTGCCCTCGCGGTCTGGGCGTACAGGGCAGGTTTTCACCCGCTACGGCGTGGTGAACATCAAGAATGCCCGTCACGCAGACGATCCGCGGCCGCTGGACGAACACTGCACTTGCCCGGCTTGTTCGAATTATTCCCGCGCCTACCTGCACCACGTGTTCCGCGCGAATGAGATGATTTCCGGCATGTTGCTGACATGGCATAATCTGCATTATTTTCAGGAGATCATGGCCGGAATGCGCGACGCGATTGCGGATGGTGCGTTCGAAGCCTGGCAGGCTGATTTCCACGCGCTACGCGCGCAGGGGGATATCGAACCGCTGTGATGTTTCGCCCCCTCCGAGGCTAAAACTGGCAGTTCTGCGCAGCCGGGCTGTTTTCTGGCGACTGATCGCGCAAGACCGGGGCGTATTCTACTATTTTGGTGGATATGTTCCCGGCACGCCTTGCAGTCCGCCAAACCTCGGTTCATTCTGATTGGTGATACATGGCGGTAAGGTTGAAAATGGGCGATGAGGCCCCACCTTTATCGTCCAAGACAGGAGACGGACAAATGTTGCCTCGATGAGGGACAAGTTCCGTCTTGCCAACGATAAGGATAGAGCATGCAAGAGCCTCTGAATTCCTCCTACCCCGTCCTGCCGCTGCGCGATATTGTGGTGTTCCCACATATGATCGTGCCGCTTTTCGTAGGCCGTGACAAATCAGTCCGCGCGCTGGAAGAGGTGATGCAGGATGACAAGCAAATTCTGTTGTCCAGCCAGATCGATCCCGGCGTTGACGATCCGGATGAAGAAGGCATCTACCGCACCGGCGTTTTGGCCAATGTGCTGCAACTTCTGAAGCTGCCCGATGGCACGGTGAAAGTGCTGGTCGAGGGGCAGGCGCGCGTTCAGATCACCGAGTTTCTGGAGAACGAAGAGTTCTTCGAAGCCCGCGCGGAATACCTGACCGAAATTCCCGGCGACGTCACCACGACCGAAGCGCTGTTGCGCACTGTCGCGGACGAGTTCGAGCGTTACGCCAAAGTGCGCAAGAACATCCCCGAAGAGGCACTGACCGCAGTAGGCGATACCACCGAGCCTGCGAAGCTGGCCGACCTTGTGTCCGGGCATCTGGGCATAGAAGTCGAACAAAAGCAGGAGCTTCTGGAAACCCTCAGCGTCAGCGAGCGGCTTGAGAAGGTCTATGGCCTGATGCAGGGCGAGATGTCTGTTCTGCAGGTCGAGAAGAAGATCAAGACCCGTGTCAAATCCCAGATGGAGAAGACGCAGCGTGAGTATTATCTGAATGAGCAGATGAAGGCCATTCAGAGGGAACTTGGCGATGGCGAGGACGGCAGCAACGAAGTTGCTGAACTGGAAGCCAAAATCGCCGAAACCAAGCTGTCGAAAGAAGCGCGGGAAAAGGCCGAGGGTGAGCTTAAGAAGCTCAAGAACATGTCACCTATGTCGGCCGAAGCCACAGTTGTGCGCAACTATCTGGATTGGATTCTTGCTCTGCCTTGGGGCACTAAATCCCGTGTCAAAAAGGATCTGGGCCGCGCGCAGGAGATTCTGGACGCGGACCACTATGGGCTTGAGAAGGTCAAGGAACGGATCGTTGAATACCTCGCGGTTCAGCAGCGCTCGAAAAAGCTGAAAGGGCCGATTCTTTGCCTTGTCGGCCCTCCGGGCGTGGGCAAGACCTCGCTGGGTAAGTCGGTTGCCAAAGCTACCGGGCGTGAGTTCATTCGCATCTCACTGGGTGGTGTTCGAGACGAATCCGAGATCCGGGGCCATCGTCGGACCTATATCGGCTCCATGCCCGGCAAAATCATTCAGGCGTTGAAAAAGGCGAAGACCACGAACCCGCTGATTTTGTTGGATGAAATCGACAAGATGGGACAGGATTTCCGGGGCGACCCAGCATCCGCGATGCTTGAGGTGCTGGACCCGGAACAGAACAACACGTTCATGGACCATTATCTTGAGGTTGAATATGACCTGTCCAACGTGATGTTCCTGACCACATCGAACAGCTACAACATGCCCGGGCCTTTGCTTGACCGGATGGAGATCATCCCGTTGGCCGGTTACACAGAGGACGAAAAGCGTGAGATCGCCAAGCAGCACCTGATCAGCAAACAGGTCAAGAACCATGGTTTGAAAGCCAAGGAATTCGAACTGACCGATGAGGCGCTGCAAAAGATCATCCGCACCTATACCCGCGAGGCGGGTGTACGGAACCTTGAACGTGAAATCGCCAAGGTCGCGCGCAAGTCGCTGACCAAGATCATCAAGAAGGATGCAGAAACCGTTAAGGTTACACCCGAAAACCTGCAAGATTTCCTGGGCGTGCCGAAATTCCGTTACGGTCTGGCCGAGCAGGACGATCAGGTTGGTGTTGTCACCGGTCTTGCCTGGACGTCAGTGGGTGGCGACCTGCTGCATATCGAAGCGTTGAAACTGCCCGGCAAAGGGCGGATGAAGACGACCGGTAAGCTGGGCGATGTGATGAAGGAATCCATCGACGCCGCTTCGTCCTATGTGCGTTCGATTTCACCTCAGATCGGGGTAAAGCCGCCGCAGTTTGACAAGATCGACATTCACGTTCACGTGCCGGATGGCGCGACACCCAAGGATGGCCCATCGGCAGGTCTGGCCATGGTCACGTCGATTGTCTCGGTTCTGACCGGTATTCCGGTTCGGAAAGACATCGCGATGACCGGCGAAGTCTCACTGCGCGGGAATGCGATGCCGATTGGTGGATTGAAAGAAAAACTACTGGCCGCGCTGCGTGGTGGGATAAAGACCGTTCTGATCCCGGAAGAGAATGAAAAGGATCTCGCGGATATCCCGGACAACGTCAAAGAAGGGCTGAAGATCATCCCGGTCAAACATGTCTCGGAAGTTCTGGAACACGCATTGGTGCGCAAACCTGAACCGATCGAGTGGGATGAAGCCGCGGAAGAGGCCGCAGCAGCGGCGGCCGCGTCAACCGGTAATACCGGACCTTCCGCAACCGCGCATTAAGTCTTTGGAAAATCAAATAAAGGCGAAGCAATAGCTTCGCCTTTATTTGTCGAGGGATGTAGTGAAAACTGCAACATGCAGCGCCAAAACGCTGGATGAAACCAGTGTATCATTTTGGGCATCGGCGAGCTTTGAAAATGGTGGGTGATAACGGATTTGAACCGCTGACATCTTCGATGTGAACGAAGCGCTCTACCACTGAGCTAATCACCCATGGGACGGGGTGATATCTTTCCCGAAGGTTGGCTGCAAGGGAAATAGAACCCGCGGCATCCGCAAAAAATCGCGCCGTATACAAAAACCTGGAATTTGACAAAAAACTTGAAAACGCCGCTTGACGCTGCCCGAGCGTAGCCATAATACACCCAAACGTTCAGCAATGAACTTGCAGCGGGCGGTTGTAGCTCAGTTGGTTAGAGTACCGGCCTGTCACGCCGGGGGTCGCGGGTTCGAGCCCCGTCAACCGCGCCATCGCTGCCATCCTTGGTCCAGGTTAAAGGCCACGAAAATAGATGCGCGGTTGTAGCTCAGTTGGTTAGAGTACCGGCCTGTCACGCCGGGGGTCGCGGGTTCGAGCCCCGTCAACCGCGCCATTTTCCTCCTCTAACAGATCAAGGGTTGCGCCTTTTTAGGCACCTTTAGTCAATCCTGTGTTCATTGCAGGTTTTGATCGGCGAAAATTCGACTGTTCACTAAATGTTCTAACTTTTCTGTTGGAGTCTTGGTCTGGCTCGCCTATCTCTTAACCACTTGTTTGTTGGGGGCCGCATATGGCTGAGCTGAAGAATATCGAGGTGCGCGGCGCGCGCGAACATAACCTCAAAGGTATAGACGTTGATATCCCTCGGGATCAGTTGGTGGTCATAACTGGATTGTCGGGTTCGGGGAAGTCCTCATTGGCGTTTGACACCATCTATGCAGAAGGCCAGCGCCGGTATGTCGAAAGCCTTTCGGCCTATGCCCGGCAGTTCCTGGATATGATGGAAAAACCGGATGTCGATCATATCAGCGGCCTGTCTCCGGCAATTTCGATTGAACAAAAGACGACGTCCAAGAACCCGCGTTCAACTGTGGGCACGGTGACCGAGATCTATGACTATCTGCGTCTGCTGTTTGCCCGCGCCGGAACGCCCTACAGCCCAGCCACCGGGCAACCGATTGAGGCGCAGCAGGTGCAGGACATGGTCGACCGGATCATGACAATGGAAGACGGTACGCGCGGTTATCTTCTGGCCCCCATCGTGCGCGATCGGAAGGGTGAGTACAAAAAAGAATTCCTGGAGCTGCGCAAACAGGGTTTCCAGCGCGTCAAGGTGGACGGAGAGTTCTACGAACTGGATCAACCGCCTGTATTGGATAAGAAATTCCGTCACGATATCGATGTGGTTGTTGATCGACTGGTTGTGCGGGAAGGTATGGAAACGCGCCTGGCCGACAGCCTGCGCACCGCTCTGGATCTGGCGGACGGGATTGCCATATTGGAAACTGCCCCGCGTGTGGGTGATCCGGAACGCATCACATTCAGCGAGAATTTTGCCTGCCCGGTCAGCGGTTTCACCATTCCCGAAATCGAACCACGCCTGTTTTCGTTCAACGCGCCCTTCGGTGCCTGCCCGGATTGTGACGGTCTTGGAGTTGAGTTGTTTTTCGATGAACGCCTGGTGGTGCCGGACCAGACGCTGAAACTCTACGATGGTGCTTTGGCACCGTGGCGCAAGGGTAAATCCCCTTATTTCCTACAAACAATCGAGGCCATTGCGCGCCATTACGAGTTTGACAAGAACACGCCCTGGAAAGACCTGCCTTATAATGTGCAGGAGGTCTTTCTGCGTGGGTCCGGGGATGATGAAATTCAGTTCCGGTACGATGAAGGTGGGCGCGTCTATCAGGTGACCCGCAGTTTTGAAGGCGTGATCCCGAATATGGAACGCCGGTACCGCGAAACCGACAGCGCATGGATTCGTGAGGAATTTGAACGATATCAAAACAATCGTCCCTGCGGCGCCTGCGAAGGTTACAGGCTTCGGGCCGAAGCGCTGGCGGTAAAGATCGCCGGGCTGCATGTGGGGCAGGTGGTGCAGATGTCGATCCGTGAGGCTTTGGCGTGGATCGAAGACGCGCCCAACCACCTGAGCGCCCAGAAAAACGAAATTGCCCGCGCCATTCTCAAGGAGATTCGCGAGCGACTCGGTTTCCTGAATAACGTTGGTTTGGAATATCTTACGCTGTCCCGTTCAAGCGGAACACTGTCAGGTGGCGAGAGCCAGCGTATTCGTCTGGCCAGTCAGATCGGCTCGGGGCTGACCGGGGTTCTCTATGTTTTGGATGAGCCTTCGATCGGGCTGCATCAGCGAGACAATGACCGGCTTCTGGGTACGCTCAAGAACCTGAGGGATCAGGGCAATACGGTGATCGTTGTAGAACATGACGAGGAAGCCATCCGTGAAGCTGACTATGTTTTCGATATCGGTCCGGGAGCAGGTGTACATGGCGGGCAGGTGGTCAGTCATGGAACGCCTGCGCAAATCGCGGCGGATGCGGCCTCCATTACCGGGCAGTACCTTGCAGGAACGCGTGAAATCGCAGTTCCGGTACAGCGCCGTAAAGGCAAGAAGCAGAAAGTCACGGTGGTCAAGGCCACAGGCAACAACCTGAAGAATGTCACAGCCGAATTCCCCTTGGGCAAATTCGTTTGTGTCACCGGAGTGTCTGGCGGGGGTAAATCCACCCTCACCATCGAGACATTGTTCAAAACCGCGTCAATGCGGCTGAACGGAGCACGTCAGACACCAGCACCCTGTGAAACCATCAAGGGGCTGGAACACCTCGATAAGGTCATCGACATCGACCAGCGACCCATTGGGCGAACGCCGCGTTCAAACCCGGCGACTTATACTGGCGCCTTCACCCCGATCCGAGATTGGTTTGCCGGTCTGCCCGAGGCTAAGGCACGCGGATACAAACCGGGTCGCTTCAGCTTTAACGTCAAAGGCGGGCGGTGCGAGGCATGTCAGGGTGACGGTGTCATCAAGATCGAGATGCACTTTCTGCCGGATGTCTACGTGACTTGCGAAACCTGCAAAGGCGCGCGGTATAACCGCGAGACGCTTGAGATCAAGTTCAAGGGCAAATCCATCGCGGATGTGCTTGATATGACAGTGGAAGATGCGCAGGAGTTCTTCAAGGCCGTGCCGTCAATCCGGGACAGGATGGACGCCCTTGCTCGTGTGGGTCTTGGCTATATCAAGGTGGGTCAACAAGCCACAACGTTGTCAGGTGGCGAGGCGCAGCGGGTAAAGCTGTCTAAGGAACTGTCGAAGCGTTCAACCGGGCGAACGCTCTATATTCTCGACGAACCGACAACAGGTCTGCATTTCGAAGATGTGCGCAAGCTGTTGGAAGTGCTGCACGAACTTGTCGATCAGGGCAATACTGTGGTGGTGATTGAACATAATCTGGATGTGGTCAAAACTGCGGATCATATCATCGACATTGGACCTGAAGGTGGTGATGGCGGTGGCGAAATCGTCGCCACCGGAACACCAGAAGACATAGCCGATGTTGAACGCAGCCACACCGGGCGATACCTGAAGCCGATGCTGAAAGGGGCGCGCGTCGCGGCAGAATAAGTGCCTAGACGCGGCCTCAGTTCAGGATATCTGCGATCGCACCAATCAGGTTCAATACTTTGCGTGTCTCGGGGTCGACCCGGTACACGTAGTCACCTGCACGGACATATGAGTAGTTTCGGTTCAACCCATAGCGATAGGGGTCATTGATCCAGCGGTAATCGTTGGTAATGAAGTCACCATCGCGATAGATTTTCTTTGCCTGTCCCGGCGGTACACAGGGAACGGATTTCTTGGCCAGACCCGGAGGGCAATGCCCGGCCTTGTTCTTTGCAACCGCGGCAACCGGGGAAAGGGCCAAAGCCGCCAGAGTTGCCGTCGTCACCAAAAATCTCGTCATGTCGCCTTCCTTTGCGATTTGGCCAGCCGGGGCCTTTTGTTCATGACTGCCTAGATGGTCGCTTGCCCAGCATCTGTCAAATCGTTGGGCAAGATGCCGCCAGTTGTCTTAGTCACGCCCGCGCTTTTCGAACCGTGGCAGCATGGCACTGAAATCGCGTCCCTTGCCATCTTCGTTCTCGACAAATTGCTCATAAAGCGCGGTGGCAACCTGACCCATTGGCGTATCTGCATCTGCACTCTCTGCCGCCTGCTGGCTGAGGCGCAGGTCCTTCAGCATCAGTTCGGCCGCGAAACCGGGGGCGTACCCATTGTCCGCAGGGCTTTGCGGGCCGACACCGGGGGCAGGGCAATAGGCGTTCATCGTCCAGCTGTATCCGGACGACGTACTTACCACGTCAAACATCTTTTGCCGGTCCAGACCCAGCTTGTCGGCCAATGCGAAGGCTTCACAGGTTGCAATCATGGTGACACCAAGGATCATGTTATTGCAGATCTTGGCAGCCTGACCGGAACCGGCCTCACCACAGTGAACAGCTTTCTGCCCCATGATGTCGAACAGAGGGGATGCCTTGGCAAACGCGGCTTCTGATCCGCCAGCCATAAAGGTCAGCGTGCCAGCCGCAGCACCACCGATGCCGCCTGAAACCGGCGCGTCTACGGACAACAGTCCGGCGTTGATGGCCTGATCGGCAACCGCCCGCGCGCTTTCCACATCAACTGTCGAGCAATCGATCAGCACGGTACCTTGTGCCATTGCGGGAATGATCTGATCGGCAACAGCCCTCAGAATCGCACCGTTTGGCAGCATCGTGATGACAGCATCGGCCGTTGCAACAGCTTCCGAAGCGGTTGCGGCCTGAGTTACCCCTTCAACCGTCACGCCTGCTGTGTCAAAGCCAATAACCTGATGACCGGCTTTTGCAAGATTGGCCGCCATTGGCGCGCCCATGTTTCCCAGTCCGATGAAACCGATTTGCATCTCTTAATCCTCTTCGAAAGTCAGGGCGTCCGCACCCAGTGGCTGCAGCATTTTCGACACGGCCACCAGAGGGACGTTCATGTCAGGAAACTGCCAGTTCGGATTGCGATCCTTGTCGATGATCTGCGCGCGGATGCCTTCCAGAAAATCGCCATGCTCCATCGCGCGGTGGGTGAAACGATACTCCATCTCCAGAGCTCGGCGTATGCTCAGAGATGGGGAGCGCAGGCGATGAAGAACCTCGATTGTGCAAGCCACGGAAAGCGGCGCGTTTTTCCTCAGCATGCCCAGAGTTTTCGCCGAAAACTCACTGTCGTCGCTGCGCAGACTGTTCAGAACGTCGCCAAGGGTTTCACCGGAAAAATGCTGATCGATTTGGGCCTTCAAGTTCACCAATTCACCATCAGTCGGTGTATCGGCGTGGTCAGCCAACAGCTCAGCGTTTCCAGAGGCTTCGAGCAACTCGATCAGATCGGACCATTGTGATTGCGGGATGAAAAGGTCGGCAAACCCTGCATAGATCGCATCCGCAGGCCCCATCCGATAGCCCGTTGTTCCCAGAAACTCACCCGCGCGTCCAGGTGCAAGGGCCAGCATCAACGAGCCGCCGACATCCGGCACCAGTCCGATGGAGCATTCTGGCATGGCAATCTTTGCGCTTTCTCCCACAATGCGATGGCTGCCATGGCATCCGATGCCAACACCGCCGCCCATCGCGAACCCCTGAAGAAAGCTGATGACCGGTTTAGGATATTCGAAGATCAGGGCATTCAGACGGTATTCGTCACGCCAGAATTTCTGACCGTAAGAAAAATCACCCTTGGTGCCGGTTTCATAAAGTTCAGCAATATCACCGCCCGCGCAGAAGGCCTTTTCCCCTTCGGCGTCCAGGATGATCAGGTTAATCTCATCGTCCTCGCGCCAGTTGCGCAGCGCTGTGTCGATAGCCATGCACATGTCATAGGTCATCGCGTTCAGCGCATGAGGACGGGTCAGGGTGATACGCCCGGCACGGCCTGTGGTGCGGATATCGATATCTGACATGGGTGCCTCAGCGATTGGCAAGCAATTGGCGTGATACAATCACACGCATGATCTCGTTCGTGCCTTCCAATATCTGGTGCACACGAAGATCACGCACAAGCTTTTCGATGCCGTAATCCGCAAGATAGCCATAACCGCCATGCAATTGCAGGCACTGGTCCACAACTTTCGATCCGGTCTCGGTAACGAACTTCTTGGCCATGGCGCAGAACTTCGTGGCATCCGGCGCGCCCTGATCCAGCTTCCAGGCTGCCTGCCGAAGGAACGTACGCGCGGCCTGCAATTCGATCTCCATATCCGCCAGACGGAATTGAAGGGCCTGAAACTGGTCGATGGATTGGCCAAAAGCCTTTCGTTCGGACATGTATTGCAGCGTCATATCCAGCCCAGCCTGAGCGGCCCCAAGCGAGCAGGCAGAAATGTTAAGCCGCCCGCCATCCAACCCCATCATCGCGTATTTGAATCCGTCACCTTCCGCGCCCACAAGGTTTCCGGCCGGTATCTTGCAATCGTCGAACTGAACTTGCGCGGTGGGTTGGCTTTTCCAGCCCATCTTCTGCTCGAGCGCGCCAAAGCTGAGGCCGGGCGTGCCGTCTTCAACGTAAACGGTCGAAATCCCTTTGGGCCCGTCCTGGCCAGTACGCACCATACAGACGTAAGCGTCGGAATATCCGCCGCCTGAAATGAAGGCCTTTGTTCCGTTCAGCGTATAGCCTTCGTTGGTCCGTTCGGCGCGTGTTTTCAGCGCTGCCGCATCCGATCCAGAACCGGGCTCGGTCAAGCAATAACTCAACACAGTTTTCAAGCTTAGAACATCGGGCATGATGCGCGCCTTGAGGTCATCGTCGGCAAAGTTGTCGAGCATCTTGGCGCACATATTATGGATCGACAGGAACGCCGCGACCGACGGGCAGGCCATCGATAGGGCCTCAAAAACCAGAGTTGCATCCAGACGGGTCAGGTTTGACCCACCGCTGGCCTCGGACACGTAAAGGGCACCGAAGCCAAGCTCTCCGATTTGGGGCCATAAGGTTTTGGGGATCGTTCCATCAGCCTCCCATTGCCGGGCAAAAGGGGCGATATGTTCCTGCCCAAAGGCATGTGCCATGTCGAAAATGGCTGTTTGTTCCTCGCTGAGTGCGAAATCCATGGCGCTCCCTCCCATCGGCAATGAATTGAACAGTTGTTTATTTCTGAATTCTTACAGAAATTTTGCAGGTTCAACAATGGCTCTGGGCACGGGGCTGTTGTCGTTAGTGCCTAAAGATCCGCATGGAACTCTTCGATCAGGTGGCGTACGACGGCCTTGCCGGGATCTTCTCCTCGTGCGGCAGCCTCGGCGTGAACGCGGCGCTGGCGTGTGGCCGAGGTGCCGTTTTCGGCAATCTGCCGCAGGCGGGCCAGTTCCGACATTGTGCCCAGTGCCTCGGCATCTTCGGCCAGCAATCCCATCAGATCACCGATCAAATCGGACATGGGTTTGATCGAGCGATCGCCGAAGTCGATCAATCCTTCGCCCACACCATATCGCTGTGCGCGCCAGCGGTTTTCACCTATAAGAAAGCGATCATATTGCCGCCAGCGCAAGTTGCGATCTTTCAAGCGGCACAACATTCTGGTCAACGCCTGAATAAGGGCGGCAAGTGAAAGCGTGTGCTCCAACCTTGGCTGGACATCCATAATCCGCGTTTCAAGCGTTGGAAAGCGATGCGAGGGGCGCAGGTCCCACCAGATCTTAGTGGTATCTTCAATGACCCCCAGTTCAATCAAAATACCTGTCGTGCGTTCATATTCGCCCCAGCTTGCAAAGACCGGCGGCAGACCAGTGCGCGGCAAATTGTCAAAGACAGTCAGGCGGTACGAAGACAGGCCCGTATCCTCGCCATTCCAGAAAGGCGAGGACGTGGACAACGCCAGAAGATGCGGCAGGAAGTAAGACAATTGCGGCATCAGATCAGAACGCAATGCTTGGCTTTCAACCCCGACATGAACATGCATTCCGCAGATCAGCATCCGGCGGGCCACGCCCCCCAGCGCATGTTGCAGCGCATCATAGCGTTCTTTGCGGGTGTGATGCTGATCCTTCCAGTTTGCGAAAGGGTGGCACGACACGGCAATTGGCGACAGATTATAATCCGCTGCCCGTTCTGATACACAGGACCGCAGGCGTTTCAGGTCCTCGCGCGCCGAAGCAACGGTTGCATGCGGGCGGGTGCCGACTTCAATCTGGCATTGCAGGAATTCGGGGCTGACCTGACCTTCGAAATCATTCTGACAGGCTTCCATCAGCGCTTCGGGGGCTTCGGACAATTGGAAGCTGTCGCGGTCTACAAGAAGGTATTCTTCTTCGATCCCGATCGTGAATTCCTGCTGCATGGCGGCCCTCGCGGTAGTTATTTCGATCAGTGAATACGGAAATTTTCTTTTTGCCAAGGGTTTGCCCGGCTTGTCCTTGCAGAGGAACGACTAGCAAAGGTAAGGAACATCGCAGCAAAGACTACGGAGCCAGCGACTTGAAACCCAGAAATTTCCCGCAGATCAACGCCGCCCTGGATGAGCTGGGTGTGAAACTGGTCGACAAGGTCACCGAACAGGATGAGCGCACACGGTTGGAAGCTTTTGAGGCTGCCGGAGGTCTGACGCGCCCCGTCTATGCTTTGTCCCCGGGGATGGATGGGTTTGATATTTCGCAGCTGGCCAGTGAATACGCCATGCACAAGAATGCGCTAGAGGCGCTGAAGGATCCAGAGCGCAATCAGACTGGCTATCGTACCGGAAACGGCTATTACGACAGCCCGGACGCGGATGCCTTGTATCTGATGATCCGCCGCTTTCAGCCCCGGCGGGTGATCGAGGTTGGATGCGGTAACTCGACCCGAGTAACCCGGCAGGCGGTCATCGATGGCGGGTTTAACACCACAATTACGGCAATCGATCCGTATCCCCGCGCTGACATTGCCCATGTTGTTGATCGGTTCGAACAAAAACGGCTGGAGGAGGCCGACCCGGCGCTGTTTTCAGAGCTGGAAGCCGGCGACATCCTGTTTATTGATTCCAGCCACGTCGTGCGGATGAGCAACGACGTAGCTCATCTTTTTTGCCGCATCATTCCAACACTGAAGCCCGGAGTGGTGATCCATGTGCACGATGTTTTTCTGCCCTACGAATACCCCAAGCGGTTCTTCTATGATTGCCCGGGTTGGGGTGAGCAGTACATGCTGCACGCTTTGCTGCAATCTGGCGCGTATTCAATGCTTTGGCCGGGATATTACTTGCAACAGGATCGACCCGATGCCGTCGCCGATTTGCCCTTTTTGGCTGAAGGTCGCGCGCAAAGCATGTGGGTGCAGCTAAAAGAAAAATGATCTCAGACTGATCCGGCGTGACGAAAGCCCCGTATCCCTTTCCATAACAAGCTGGAGAGGAGAAGACAGCCATGTTTCGTCGTACTTTTATGGGTGCCGCCGCCGCATTTGCATTTGCCATGCCGCTCAAAGCGCAGGCTGCAGATATCGTTGATACCGCTGTAGCAGCCGGATCGTTCAACACGTTGGTGGCCGCAGTTCAAGCCGCAGGTTTGGTAGATACCTTGAAAGGAAAAGGTCCATTCACCGTCTTTGCCCCAACAGACGAAGCCTTTGCCGCACTACCCGAAGGCACGGTGGAAACGTTGTTGTTGCCGGAGAACAAGGATCAACTCGTATCGATCCTGACATACCATGTAGTACCAGCCAAAGTGATGTCCGGCGACATTGCTGGCAAGCGCGCCAAGGTTCTGACTGTTCAGGGTGATCGGCTTAGCGTGAATGCCAAAAACGGCGTCAAAGTGAATGACGCCAAGGTCATACAGGCAGACATTGAAGCCAGCAATGGCGTGATCCACGTGGTCGACGCTGTTATCCTGCCGGAATGACGCTCTGTTCCTAAAGAGATCAAAGCCCCGGCGTATGACCGGGGCTTTTGCTTTTCTGAGCTGGTAGATTAGATCAAACGAACCTGTGTGCCGACCTTAACCAGCGGATACAGTTCTTCGACATGCTGGTTGTAAAGGCCGATACAGCCAGACGAACTCTGCCGGCCGATCTTGCGGGTGTCATGCGTGCCATGAACCAGGTAAGCGGGCCAGTCCAAATACATTGCACGGGTGCCCAGCGGGTTTCCGGGATCACCGCCATCGATCCGAATAGGCAGGCTGGGGTCACGCTCGCGCATCGAGGCAGTCGGTGTCCAGCTTGGAAACTCGGTCTTGCGCACAACTTTTGTGTAGCCGCGTTTTGTAAGCTCTTCGCTCATGGGAACAGAGCTGGGGTACAGCTTATAGGTGCCATCCGGTGCCCAATAGTGAACCGCGCGGCTGGTAATGTCGGCCAACAGGCAGCCTACGCCCAGCTCATCAAAATGGTCCTGCCAGTTTTGCTGCGAGAAGGACGACACATTGCGCCGTACCGGCAACTGTGTGCTGATCGCGTCTTCGGTTTGCGGGAAAGCATCAGTGCTTTGTGCCCGAACAAGGGCGGGGGTCGCCATCAGGGATGCAACGCCTAGCAGGGCGGAACGACGGGTTATTCGGGATTGGGACAAGGTTGCCTCCGGTAAGTTCACTGCTCGCTGTGTATTTGGCGGCAAGATATTTCCATTGGACGCAATTTTCCAGAGCGACGCACCTGAATTTCTTGTGAGCGTGGGGAATTTGAAAGCTGGTCGGCGGAAAGATGCAAAAACCCGGCCCTGAATGGGGCCGGGTTCCATGGTCGTGCAGGCAGAAATCAGTCCATGGCTTTGAAGTTGAACTCGCCACCTTCCTTGATGCCGGACGGCCAACGTGCGGTCACTGTTTTGGTGCGGGTGTAGAACTTGAAGCTGTCCGGGCCATGCTGGTTCAGATCACCAAACATGGATTTTTTCCAACCACCAAAAGTGTGATAAGCCAGCGGAACGGGGATCGGAACGTTGATACCCACCATGCCGATATTGATCCGGCTCGCAAAGTCGCGCGCTGTGTCACCGTCGCGGGTAAAGATCGCTGTGCCGTTGCCGTATTCGTGGTCCATCGCCAGGCCAATCGCCTCTTCGTAGGAACCTGCTCGGACAGTCGACAGAACCGGGCCAAAGATCTCTTGTTTGTAGATGTCCATGTCCGGAGTGACGTGGTCAAACAGGTGCGGGCCGACAAAGAAACCGTCCTCATAACCTTGCAGGCTGAAGTCGCGGTTATCGACAACCAGCTTTGCGCCTTGCTCGACACCCGAATTGATCAGGCCAAGGATACGCTCTTTTGCGGCTGCTGTTACTACAGGGCCCATGTCGACATCGTCACCAGCGGTGTAGGGGCCTACTTTCAGCTTTTCGACGCGTGGGATCAGCTTTTCGATCAGCTTGTCCGCGGTTTCTTCACCAACGGGAACCGCAACAGAGATTGCCATGCAGCGTTCGCCAGCTGCGCCAAACCCGGCACCGACCAGCGCGTCGGCGGCCTGATCCAGATCGGCGTCCGGCATGACGATCATGTGGTTCTTGGCACCACCAAAACACTGCGCGCGTTTGCCGTTTGCTGTGGCGCGGCTATAGATATACTGCGCGATCGGGGTAGACCCCACAAAGCTGACGCCCTGAATGATCTCGCTGTCGAGGATCGTATCAACGGCCTCTTTGTCGCCATTCACGACCTGGAACACGCCTTTGGGCAGACCGGCTTCGACAAACAGTTCGGCCAGCATCAGCGGAACCGAGGGGTCACGCTCGGAAGGTTTCAGAACAACGGCGTTACCGCAGGCCAGTGCAGGACCGACATGCCACAGGGGCATCATCGCAGGGAAGTTGAAGGGCATGATCGACCCCACGACACCTAGCGGTTGGCGCATGGAATACATGTCGATGCCGGGGCCTGCGCTGTCTGTAAACTCACCCTTCAGCATCTGCGGTGCACCGATGCAGTATTCGATCACCTCCAGACCACGCTGCAAGTCGCCCTTGGCATCGGGGATGGTCTTGCCGTGCTCGCGGCTAAGTGCCTCGGCCAGTTTGTCCATGTCGCGGTTCATCAGGCCGACCATTGCCATCATGACACGTGCACGTTTCTGAGGGTTGGTTGCGCCCCATTCGGGCTGGGCAGCGGCTGCGGCCTCAATCGCCGCCGTGGTTTCCGCTGCACTGGCCATCGGGCACTTGTATTGAACCTCGCCCGTTGCCGGGTTGTAGACGTTGTCGAAACGACCGGATGTACCGGCGACCATTTCGCCGTTCAGGAAATGGGTCAGATCTTGCATCAATAACTCCTCCGATAGATTTGTGCGCACAATAGGCTTGCAGAAATCCCGCGAACAGAGGCAATGTCTCAAAAGAGTTTTGCAAAAATGCAAAAGGAAGCGGTGTGACTCCAAACTGGGACGATATGCGGGTCTTTCTGGCCGTGGCGCGCGAGGAAAGTCTTTCCTCCGCTGGTCGTATCCTGAAAATCGACCCCGCCACCGTGGGGCGACGTGTTGCGCGATTGGAAACGACGCTGGATTCTGCGTTGTTCACCAAGTCGCAGCAGGGCTATGTCCTGACACCGGCAGGGCAGCGCCTGTTGGAGCATGGGTTGCATGCCGAAGAGGCGATGCGCGCAGCGGCCGGAGCCGTGGCAGGATCCACGAAATCACTCAGCGGGCAAATCCGGATCGGCGCGCCAGATGGCAGCGCAAATTACCTGTTGCCCCAGGTCTGCGCCAGGATCAGTGATTCAAACCCGGAACTGGATATTCAGATTCTGGCTCTGCCGAGGGTGATCAACCTGTCCCGTCGCGAGGCCGATATGGCCGTGACCGTCAGCGCGCCAACCGCAGGGCAGCTTTTGGTCAAGAAAGTCAGTGACTACAAACTGCACATGGTCGCGACCGATGAATATTTGAAACGTCACGAACCAATCCACTCGGTCGCTGACCTCAAGGGGCACCGGTTGATCGGTTACATCCCTGACATGATCTTTGACCGTGAACTGGATTACCTGAACGATATTGGGGTTGACCGTGTCGCGCTTGCATCGAACTCGGTCTCGGTGCAATTGCGGCAGGTCAGTTTGGGAACAGGCGTTTGCGTGGCACATGACTTTACGTTGCCGTTCCATCCGGGGCTACGGAAAATCCTGACGGATCAAGTGAGTCTGACACGAAGTTTCTATCTGGTCCGGCATGAAGGAGATCAGCGCAATGAACGGCTGAACCGCTTTGCCGATGCCCTAACGCGCGGCATTCGCGAGGAAGTGCTTCGATTGGAAGCAGATGCCGGTGCTTGACAGGTCGCCACAATCGCGCAACTCTTTGGAAAAAGTGTTATTATTCCGGAGGAATTCTTCATGTTGGTACAGGCTATCCTGACGTCCAAAGCGACAAACGGCGTTGTAACGGTGGCGCCAACGGCGACAGTTTCAGAAGCCTCGAAAATTCTTGCGGAAAAGCGGATCGGGACGGTTGTTATTTCGGACGATGGCGGAGAAACCGCTATTGGAATTCTGTCTGAACGCGACATCGTCCGCGAGCTTGCCGCCAGCGGTAGTGGCTGTCTCGACCAGCCTGTAAAATCCTACATGACGCAGGATCTGATCACGACGACGCGTCAGGCCTCAGTTCAGGATATCATGGCCCGCATGACAGAAGGGCGCTTTCGCCATATGCCGGTTGTCGAAGACGGTAAACTGATCGGCATCGTCACACTTGGTGACGTGGTAAAGGCCCAACTGGCCGAACTGGCGATGGAAAAAGACGCCCTGGAAGGCATGATAATGGGGCACTGACAGCAAGGGGTGCCAAAGCAATCACTTGCACCTGCAGCAAAGTTGTGTTTGCTTGCGCAGAAATTTTGTTGCGCAGGAGGGCGCGATGCGGGTTGGTTTGTATCCGGGAACCTTTGACCCTATCACCATAGGGCACATCGATATCATTCGCCGGGCGGCGGCATTGGTGGATAAACTGGTCATTGGCGTCGCCATCAACCGGGACAAAGGCCCGTTGTTCTCGCTGGAAGAGCGCGTCGCCATGATCGAGGCCGAATGCGCCGAACTGACCGAACAAACCGGCACGGAAATCATCGCTCATCCCTTCGAAAATCTCTTGATCGATTGCGCAAGGGATGTCGGTGCGCAGATCATTGTACGCGGTTTGCGCGCTGTCGCGGATTTCGAGTATGAATTCCAGATGGTTGGCATGAACCGCGCACTGGACGACTCGATCGAGACTGTTTTTTTGATGGCCGAAGCACGCCATCAGGCGATTGCTTCAAAACTGGTGAAAGAAATTGCCCGCTTGAACGGGGACGTGTCAAAGTTTGTCACGCCCCGTGTCAATGCCGCACTGCGCGAGCGGTTAGGCTAGGGCACCCATCGCGGCGGCCGTATCCAGCATCCGGTTCGAAAAGCCCCATTCGTTGTCATACCAGGCCAGCACGCGAACCAGCGTGCCGTCGGTGACTTTGGTTTCTGCCAGTGACACCGTCGAGCTGTGCGAGTCGTGGTTGAAATCGACCGAGACCAGAGGACGGCTTTCCGCCGCCAGAACACCGGGAATCTTTGCTGCGGCGTCAATGAAAAGTTGATTGACCTCATCTTCGGTCGTTGGGCGCGAAACCTCGGCAACCAGATCAACGACCGAAACATTCGGAGTTGGTACCCGGATGGCCTGACCGGTCAATTTGCCCTTGAGTTGCGGCAGTACCAGCCCCACAGCGGCGGCTGCACCGGTTGTAGTGGGGATCATCGACAGGGCTGCGGCGCGCGACAGGTAGGGGTCTTTTCCAACTGTGTCATGCACCGGCTGGCTGGCGGTATAGGCGTGAACGGTGGTCATGTTGCCATGTTTGATGCCAAGACCAGCGTCCAAAGCTGCGGCAACCGGAGAAAGGCAATTCGTGGTGCAGGATGCGTTCGATACGATCAGATCGTCGGCGGTCAGTTCGTTATCGTTGACACCAAAGACGATGGTTTTCACACCGCCGTCACCCCGTGCAGGGGCTGAGATCAGGACTTTCCGCGATCCGTTCTTGAAGTGACGTTCCGCTGCTTCGCGGGTGCGGAAAACCCCGGTGCATTCCAGAACAACGTCGATATCAGACCAAGGCAGGTCTTCGGGATTACGCTCACTACTCAGGCGGATCGGGCCGCGCCCCACATCCATGCCGGCGTCTGTAAGCGTGACAGGGTTGGGATAACGGCCATGAACACTGTCAAACTCGAATAGATGCGCGTTCATGTCGGGTTTGCCCAAGTCGTTGATCGCGACGATCTCAACGTCTGTACGTCCGCTTTCCATCACCGCGCGCAGAACCCCGCGCCCGATCCGTCCAAATCCGTTGATCGCTAGTTTCAGGGTCATGGTTCGCTCCGTACAAATATCTCAGTTATATGAGTTAGCGCTAACAATTACAGATCAAGAGAAATGTCAAGAAAAACCTCTGTCATCGCCAAAAAGCGAGCCAGTCCAGAAAGTCGTAAAGCTTCTTGCCGAGGAACAACATGTGCTCGGTACCATACAAGGCCACGTCCAGCATCATGCCCCCAAGCAATAGGACGCCAAGCCACATAGCAATTTGATTGTTCATGTCGGTTCCGAATGAAAATGCCCGCTCAGATAACCTGAGCGGGCACCAACGTACAAGCGAAGTCCGAAGGGTCAGTTAAGGCGGCCCATGGCGACGGCTACGTCTGCCATGCGAACCGAAAAGCCCCACTCGTTGTCATACCAGGCCAGCACGCGCACCATGCGATCATTGACGACGCGGGTCTGGTCGGGTGCGAAGATCGAGCTTTCTTCGGTGTGGTTGAAATCGGTTGATACCAGCGGCGCGGGCTCATATCCCAGAACACGCTGCATCGGGCCTTTGGCTGCTTCTTCGACGATTGCGTTGATCTCAGCCACCGAGGTGTCACGCGACGCACGGAACGTCAGGTCAACCGCTGAAACATTCGGGGTAGGGACCCGGATGGCAGACCCGTCCAGACGGCCTTTCAGGTTTGGCAGAACTTCACCCAAAGCTTTGGCAGCACCGGTTGAGGTCGGGATCATCGACATTGCGGCAGCGCGGGCGCGATAGAGGTCGCTGTGGCGACGGTCCAGCGTGGGCTGGTCTCCGGTATAGGCGTGAATGGTGGTCATGATGCCATGTTCAATGCCGACACCCTCGTCCAGCACCTTGGCCAGCGGGGCCAGGCAGTTTGTTGTGCAAGAGCCGTTCGACACCATGTTGTCATTTGCGGTCAGGGTGTTGTGGTTCACACCAAAAACGATGGTCTTGTTCACATTTTTGCCGGGGGCGGACAGCAGCACCTTGCCCGCACCGCGATCCAGATGTGTTTTGGCCTTGGTGCCATCATTGAATTTACCGGTGCACTCCAGAACGACGTCACAGCCGTCCCAGTCCAGTTCGTTCATATCGTAGGTCGAAAACATCTGCATTGGGCCACGACCCAGATCCATCGTGTTGCCTTCGATTGAAACTTCGCGCGGGAAACGCCCATGAACGCTGTCATATTTCAGCAGATGCGCAGAGGTTTCCAATGGGCCGGTTGCGTTGACTTTGATCACTTCGATGTCGTTACGCCCCGACGCGGCGATGTGCGACAGGGTGCAGCGGCCAATACGGCCAAAACCATTGATACCGACCTTGATGGTCATGTGACGTCTCCTGATGCGCTTGCGTTGAGGGCCATATAGCGGCGAAATGGGAATCTCAAAAGGGCAAAAACGGCATATTTTTAAGGTGTTAGCGCAAACCTGCGACGGTTGCGCTAACGCTTGCGCTAGCCGTTGGATCAGGTAGGGTCCGGATGCGGCAGCGAACGGGAAAGGAAACGCGATGAGTGGTCTTTTGGCCTTGTTGGACGATGTGGCCGGGATCGCCAAGGTCGCGGCGACATCGGTGGATGATGTCGTGGCAGCGGCAGGCAAGGCAGGGGCCAAGACTGCAGGCGTAATCATTGACGACGCTGCGGTAACACCAAAATACGTTCAGGGCTTTGCCCCGGCGCGCGAATTGCCGATCATCTGGCGTATCGCGCGCGGTTCGGTTTTCAACAAAATCATACTCCTGTTGCCGGTGGCCTTGTTGCTGGCCAATTTCGCCCCGTGGCTGATCACCCCACTGTTGATGCTGGGTGGATCATATTTGTGTTTTGAAGGCGCCGAGAAGATTTTTCACGTCCTGTTTCCTCATGGTAGCCATGTCATTGAAGAGGATATGAAAAACCGGGACCCGGGCCATCTGGAAGAGCAGAAGGTCAAGGGCGCGATCAAGACCGATTTTATTCTGTCTGCCGAGATTATGACCATTGCACTGGCGGCGATCGAAGCCCCGAACCTATGGATGCAGGCCGCGACGCTGGCCGTTGTGGGGATCGGCGTGACGGTGGCCGTCTATGGGTCGGTGGCTCTGATCGTGAAGATGGATGATGTTGGGCTTTATCTGGCGCAGAACGCGCCGACACCTATCGGTCGCGGTCTGGGCCGAGGGTTGGTCAAGGCAATGCCCGGGGTGATGAAAACACTGTCCATTGTCGGAACAGCGGCGATGCTGTGGGTGGGGGGCTCGATCGTCATCCACGGGATGGAGGTGTTGGGCTTTGGTTGGCTGGCGCATCACATCCATGACTGGGCCTATGCTATTGGGCATACGGTTTCCGAGGAATGGACGAATGTTGTCGAGTGGATCGCCAAAGCAACCATGGACGGTGTTTTTGGCTTGGCATGGGGGTTTGTTCTGATCCCGTTGGCAACCAAGCTGGTTGCCCCGTTGCTTTCAAAGAATACTAAAACACATTGAACCCAAATGAAAAGGGCGGCCAAGGCCGCCCTTTGCTCGATCAGGTGGGACTGATTTACAGCCCCAACAATTCCTTGACCTTTGCAACGGTTGCTTCGGCGGTGATGCCGAAATGCTTGTACAGTTCTCCCGCAGGGGCCGAGGCACCAAAGCTGGACATGCCGATGAATCCGGCTTTGGCTTCGCGGCCACGTTCACCCAGCAACCAACGATCCCAGCCACCAGCGCGAACCGCGGCTTCGATAACAACGCGGACCGGACCCGCCGGAAGGACGCGCTTGCGGTAGGCTTCATCCTGCTGTGCGAACAGCTCCATGCACGGCATCGAGACGACGCGGGTGCCGATGCCCTCGGCCTCGAGCATCGCTTTGGCTTCCATGGCCAGCGACACTTCGGAACCTGTGGCGATCAGGATTGCCTGACGCTTACCTTCTGCTTCGGCCAGAACGTAAGCACCTTGTGCGGTCAGGTTCTTGGTCTTGTGCTCGGTACGTACCGTTGGAACACCCTGACGGGTCAGCGACAGGACAGAGGGGCTGTCCTTGAAGGTCAGCGCCAGTTCCCATGCCTCGGCCGTTTCAATGGTGTCAGCCGGGCGGAAGACAAAAGTGTTGGGGGTTGCACGCGAGATCGCCAGATGCTCGACAGGCTGGTGGGTCGGGCCGTCTTCGCCCAGACCGATCGAGTCATGGGTCATCACGAAAACCGAAGGGATCTTCATCAGCGCCGCCAGACGCATGGACGGGCGGGCATAATCGGTGAAGGCCATGAATGTACCGCCATAGGGGCGGATACCACCATGCAGCGCCATGCCGTTCATCGCCGCCGCCATGCCGTGTTCACGGATACCATAATGGATATAGCGACCCTTGCGGTTTTCCGGAAGGAACACGCCCATATCGGCCGATTTTGTGTTATTTGACCCGGTCAGGTCCGCCGAACCGCCAACGGTTTCGGTCATGATCGGGTTTACAACGTTCAGGACCTTCTCCGACGACGAACGGGTGGCCAGTTTCGGCTGGTCTTCGGACATCTGCTTTTTGAAGGCGCGAATGGCTCCGGCCAGACGCTTGGGGGCCTCGAACGCATAGGCGCGGGTGAACTCAGCCTGCTTACGCTCGGACAGTTGTGCGAAACGCGCTTCCCATTCCGAACGCTCGGCAGCGCCACGCGCACCGATAGCTTCCCATGCGGATTTGACATTGGCAGGCACGTCAAACGCGTCATGCACCCAGCCATAAGCCTTCTTGGCGGCCTTCAGCTGATCCGCATCGGTAAGCGCGCCGTGCCCTTTTGACGTGTCCTGCGCCGCGTGGCCCAGAGCAATGTGGGTTTTACACGCGATCATGGTCGGCTTTTTCGACTTCTTCGCCTGAACGATGGCCGCGTCGATGGCCTTGGGGTCATGACCGTCGATTTCGATCACATGCCAGCCCGAGGCCGCAAAGCGACGAACCTGATCGGTGCGGTCGGCGATGTCGACGGTGCCGTCGATGGTGATGTTGTTGTTGTCCCAGAAGACGATCAGCTTGCTCAGCTCGTGACGACCGGCCAGGGTGATTGCCTCCTGGCTTACGCCTTCCATGAGGCAGCCGTCGCCCGCGATGACATAGGTATAGTGGTCTACAACCTTCTTGCCATAATGCGCGCGCTGGATTTCCTCGGCCATCGCAAAGCCCACGGCGTTCGAGATACCCTGACCCAGCGGTCCGGTCGTGGTTTCAACACCAGCGACCAGAAAGTTTTCTGGGTGGCCTGCGGTTTTTGCGCCCAGCTGGCGGAAATTCTTGATCTCCTCCAGCGTTACATCTTCATATCCCGTAAGGTACAGCAACGAATAGACCAGCATCGAACCATGGCCTGCGGACAGGATGAAGCGGTCACGATCCGGCCAGTTCGGGGCCGAGGCGTCAAACTTCAGATGCTTTTCGAACAGGACGGTCGCGACATCCGCCATGCCCATGGGCATACCAGAATGTCCGGAGTTTGCAGCGGCGACGGCATCAAGGGTCAATGTGCGGATGGCCGCAGCTTTGTCCCAGTGTTCGGGGTTGGCATTGCGCAGCGCAGTCAGGTCCACGGGCGTTGTTCCTTTGGATAAAAAGCAGATTGCGGGCTCAATACCACTCAGCACTCAAAGTGCAAGCAGAACCAGGGTTTATCCGCTTGGATTGCGTGAACTGCGTGGTCCAAGTAGTTGAAAGCAAACAGTGGGTATTTTCTGTCGCATTCCGTTAGACTAGCGGCAGGCGGGATTCGATTTTGATTCGGATCGCTTCGCAACAGAATGAACCTTGATAAAGAGGTGACAGGGGCATGAGCCAACTTGAGGAATTACAGCACCGCATTATTGCGGCGATGGACCGTATCGGAGCGGGCGTCGACGCATTGGGCGGCGCGTCCGTAGATGCCCGGCCGGATGACGGCCTCCAGGCAGCGCTTGAAGATGAAAAAGTTGCGAACGCGCAGCTTCAGGAACGTCTGAGAACCCTAAAGGAACAGCACGAACAGGAAGTGGACGGGCTGAGAGCCGATCTTGAGGAGTTGCGAAGCGCTCCGACCAATACAGCCGAAACAGACGCTCTGCGATCCGAGCTGGAAGAAGCCCGTGCGAAAATCGCGACGGTCGAAGCCGCGCGCGCTGAATTGGCCGAAGCCAAGGCCGCATTGGACAACAGCACCGAGCTGGAGGCGCTGAAAGCGGAAAACAGCCGTCTAAAGGACGAACTGTCAGATACAGTCCGCGTCGACGACCTGAGCGCCGAGCTTGAGATGCTGCGCGCTGAACGGACCAGTCACGGCGCTGCAATGTCGCGACTGGACGACGATCTGCAACGGATGCGCAAGGCAAACGAGCAGTTGCGCACTGCGATAGAGGAATTGCGCGCCGCCGCCGCCGAAGGTGTCGCAGATGCCGAGCTGCTGAACCGGGCCACCGTCGCGGAACTGGAAGCAACGCGCGCAGCACAGGCGTCAGACGCCGCCGAAGCGCAGGCAGTTCTTGCAAGGTTGGAACCTCTGCTGTCGCAGGCGAAACTTGTTGAAGGTGAGGTAGAGTGATGCCCGAAGTGACCATTCATATCGGCGGGCGCGGTTTTGAGGTATCCTGCCGGGACGGGGAAGAGCCCTTTCTGCACGCTGCCGCCAAAGTGTTGGACGACGAGGCACAGGTGCTGTCCGATCAGATCGGTCGTATGCCGGAATCCCGCATGTTGCTGATGGCCGGCTTGATGCTGGCCGACAAGACTGCGGCAACAGAGGACAAGGTCAAATCGCTCGAAGGGAAACTGGCCGAAGCCGAAGCCGAGCTTCAGGCGCTGCGAAGCGCCCCGGCGCCCGAACCTGAGCGCATCGAAGTGGCTGTGGTTCCGCCATCTGTTACAGATACGCTGGCCGAACTGGCCGCACGAGCCGAAGCGCTGGCCGCGGTAGTTGAGGAGAAAAAGGCACGATGAAGGTCCTGCGCAAATTCATCTGTGTTGCGGCGCTGGTCATGCCCGCAACAACGGCACTGGCCGAAATCGATATTCTGTCTGTCACCTTCACCTGCGAAAACGGAATACCGCTGCCTGTCACCTATTTCAACGCACCGGATAGTACAGGGGCAGCGGCAACCTTGGTAGACAATTCTCTGGTTGTGATGCGTCAGGTCGAAAGCGGATCAGGTATCCGCTACGAGTCCTTTGGTGAAGGTGGAACCTACATCCTGCGCTCGAAAGGGTGGGACGCGTCGGTTAGCTATTTGGCGGCGGGCGCCGCCAATGAGCAGGAGATCTATCGGGGTTGTTCCAGCCGGTAGGCCGGATTACGCGTTTGCTTCGCGGATTTTGTCGGCTGCTTCCTTGTTGTAGCCGACATTATTTTCGTCGAACAACGCATCCAGTTCACCCGACAGGGTCATCTCGGTGATGATATCGCAACCGCCAACAAACTCGCCTTTGACATAAAGCTGGGGCACAGTTGGCCAGTCGGAATAATCCTTGATCCCCTGACGCACTTCTTCGTCGGCCAGAACATTTACATCCGTGTACTCGACGCCCATATAGTTCAGCACGCCAGCCACGCGCGAGGAGAACCCGCATTGCGGCATTTCCTTGGTGCCTTTCATATACAGCACCACATCGTTTTCTTTGACGGTTTCGTCGATCCGGGTCTTAACGTCGGTCATCTTGTTTTCCCTTTTCATCCGCATCTGCGGGGATTGTTCCATCACTGGGCAAACTGGGTGCCCATCCTTCCGTTTCAAGCTGCCGGTGTTCAGCCTGCGCCATTTTCACCGGATCAAGCCCATATCTCTCAAGGCCGCCCATTTTGCTGAGTTCACCCGGATCCGGACGCATATCGGACAGTTTTCTTTTTCGGTTGCGTTTGACATAGGCTTCGATCAGCGCGGCGGCAACTATCAATGCTGCAAATAAACCTATCCAGAACAACAAGCCATTCATAATTGGGCACTCTCAACCTTCGCGCTGTGTGAGTTTTCGCCGTCTCATATTCCTTGTGACGCGCCAATATCTGGGCCCATATTTCAGTAGCTTCGGTAGATCACAAAACAGGATCGCCAAGGAGCTGATAACGTCTAAGAACAGAAAGGTTAGTCTCAGTAGAGCCCATCCTATCGGTTCGTCCACTATTCAGGCACTTTCGTGGTCAATGCCAGTGCGTGCAGCTCTCCATCCGGGCCATCCATCTTGCCCTTCAGGGCCGCATAGACGGCGCGCTGTTGTTGAACTCGGTTTTTGCCGCGAAAGCTTTCGTCCACCACCATGGCGGACATATGAACACCGTCGTTGCCGCCAACCTGAATGACCGCATCAGGAAAGGCTTCTCGCAGCAGGTGTTCTATTTGATGGGCGCTCATCGGCATGTAGGTAACTCCTGAAGGTCTTTCCAAAGATGTAGAGCGCTTGAACCTGGCGCGCAAGGGCACATGAATGTGCCAAAACGACGAAACCTGCGCTTATTCAGGGCGCAGGTTTCGAGCGATATTTAAACAGCCTGATCAGGCGACGGCGTCGGCAAAGCTGTTGCGGAAAACGGCCGTCAGGTCTTCTAACGAGGCCTCCGAGCCGCCGATCCTGACGGTATCGCCAGTAAACCGACCTACCGAGACCAGCGGTACACCTGCCTGACCCGCCGCGATCATCAACGCTTCGGCCTGATCAAAGTTGCAAGCGACCAAATACCGTGCCTGATCTTCCCCGAACAGAAATTCCGTCGGTGCATCATCCAGACACACGCCTACCCCGGCGGCCTCGGCCAGTTCGAAGGCCGCAAGCGCAAGGCCCCCATCACTCAGGTCTGTGCAGGCCTTGATCATTCCACGATTGGCGCGAATGAAATCGCCGTTGCGTTTTTCAGCGTCCAGATTCACATGCGGCGCGTCGCCATCTTCTCGGTTGAAGACCTCGGCCAGAAGGGCGGACTGGCCCAGATGACCTTTGGTTTCGCCGATCACCAAAGCCACGTGGCCCTCGCGCACCTCGTTGCCGATGATTTCATCGCTGTGATTCAGCAGCCCGACAGCGCCGATTGTGGGCGTTGGCAGGATCGCCTGACCGTCGGTTTCATTATACAGCGACACGTTGCCGGATACGATCGGCATGTCCAGCGCGCCGACTGCGGCGCCGATGCCCTGAACGGCGCCGACAAACTGACCCATGATTTCGGGCTTTTCCGGGTTGCCGAAGTTCAGGTTGTCTGTTGTGGCCAGCGGTTTGGCCCCAACAGCCGTCAGGTTACGGTAGGCTTCGGCCACCGCCTGTTTGCCGCCTTCAACCGGGTTGGCGCGGACGTAGCGCGGGGTCACGTCAGAGGTGAACGCCAGCACCTTGTCGGTGCCGTGAACACGCACCATACCCGCACCCAGGCCCGGTGTCCGGTTTGTATCCGCCATCACCATCGTGTCGTACTGCTCATAAACCCACTGCTTGCCCGCGTAGTTGGGCGACGACAGCAGGGCACGCAGGCCGTCAATCGGGTCGATCTGAGGCACTTCGGCAAGGTCTTCGGCTTCGGGCGTCGGCACCCAAGGGCGATCATATTCGGGCGCGGTCGAAGACAGTTTGGACAGGACGAGATCGGCCTTGACCTCACCGTTATGCATGATCAGGAAGCGATCCTCGGCAATCGTTTCACCGACGATGGCAAAGTCCAGGTCCCATTTCTCGAACACGGCGCGGGCTTCGGCCTCAAGCTCGGGCTTGAGAACCATCAGCATGCGTTCCTGAGATTCGGACAGCATCATCTCATAGGCTGTCATATTCTCTTCGCGCTGGGGGACGTTTTCCAGATCCAGGCGCACGCCCAGACCACCCTTGTCGCCCATCTCAACGGCGGAACAGGTCAGGCCCGCAGCACCCATGTCTTGAATCGAGATCACGGCGCCGGTCTGCATCAGCTCCAGTGTTGCTTCCATCAGGCGCTTTTCGGTGAAGGGATCACCCACCTGAACAGTGGGGCGTTTTTCCTCGATGGTGTCGTCAAATTCGGCCGAGGCCATCGTTGCGCCACCAACACCGTCGCGACCAGTTTTTGCACCAAGATAGACCACCGGCATGCCCACGCCCGACGCGGCAGAGTAGAAGATCTTGTCACTGTCGGCCAAACCGGCGGCAAAGGCGTTCACAAGGCAGTTGCCGTTGTAAGCCGGGTGAAAGCGGACCTCGCCCCCAACGCAGGGAACACCGAAACAGTTGCCATAGCCGCCAATACCTTCGACCACGCCGTTGACCAGCTGGCGGGTTTTGTGGTGGCCGGGTTCACCGAAGGACAGCGCATTCATCGAAGCGATCGGGCGCGCGCCCATTGTGAACACGTCCCGAAGGATGCCGCCGACACCCGTTGCCGCACCTTGGTAGGGTTCGATGTAGGACGGGTGATTGTGGCTTTCCATCTTGAAAACCACGGCCTGACCGTCCCCGATATCCACGACACCGGCATTCTCGCCCGGGCCGCAAATGACTTGAGGCCCCGAGGTTGGAAGAGTGCGCAACCATTTCTTCGACGACTTGTAAGAACAATGTTCGTTCCACATCGCCGAGAAAATACCAAGCTCGGTAAAGGTCGGTTCACGCCCGATGATCTCGAGGATCATGTCATATTCCTCGGGCTTGAGCCCATGTGCTGCAATCAGATCGGGTGTGATAGCGGGCTCTTGCATCTTCTGTCCTGTGTCCAAGTGGGCCGAGATTGCGCGCCTTGTAGGGCAAGCGCGCGCGTGTGGAAAGGGTCAAGACGGCGCAGGTCGCGTCTTTCAAAGAAAAACGGAACCGGCATCACGGCCGGTTCCGTTAAACCGCACAGCAGTCCTGCTGCAAATCGCCGACGTAAACCCTGAAGACTACGCCGATCCCTGGTCTTTGTTGACCTCGGCAGCAGCTGCGGCGCCGACAGCAGTCTTCTGTTCGGGCGTCAGATGCTCGACCTCTTCCAGCCCGGGAATTGCAACGCGCACCTCGCGGCGGGCAAAGTCAATGCCGTTGGCCTTGAACTCGGCCTTGACCTTGTTGAAGATCTCCTTGCGCAAGGTGAACTGCTTGCCGGGCTTTGCCATGAATTTACCGCGAATGATCATGCCGACATCGTCGAAGTCGAACACGCCCTGCGATTTGAACGGTTGCAGAAAGCCTTCTTTGTGGGTTTCGTCCTCCATCATCTCGGCCCCGATCTTTTTGAAGATTTTCTTGACCTTGTTGGGATCGGTATCAAAGGGCACGGTGAATTTCAGCTTCATGATCACCCAGTCACGGCTGTAATTCGTCAGCTTCTGGATTTCGCCATAAGGGATTGTGTGCACAGGCCCCCTGTGATGGCGCAGTTGCATCGAACGGATCGAGATTTTTTCGACCGTTCCTGTGGTTCCGCCCACATCGACATATTCGCCGACGCGGAAGGCATCATCGATCAGGAAGAAAACACCACCGACGATATCCGCCACCAGTTTCTGAGCACCAAAGCCGATGGCCAGACCCAGAACACCGGCACCGGCCAGAAGCGGTGTGATGTTGATACCCAGCGCACCCAGTGCCAGCAGACCGAAGATAACCGAGATGGTGATCTGGGCCGTAATCCGCATCAGCGGCAGAACCGTCGCCAGACGAGAGCCCCCGGCACCGCCGCCTTCACCGCTTGCTTCCTCGTCGACCGCTTCAGCCGCGGTCTGCTCTTTGGCCAGCCTGCGGTTGATCCATAGTGAGACGACCTCGTTCAGGATGTAGCCGACTGCGATGATCAGAAGGAATTCAATGACAGCACCGCCAACTTCGGCACTGACACCGGCCGAGGCGACATTGCGTAGGTCAAGATGCCAGGTGCGGGCGATCATGAAGACAATGATCAGCCCGGCAATGACCCGCCCAATCCGGATGTAGCTGCGCTTGGCCGCGCGATGAGCGCGTTCGGCCAGCGGGCCTTCGCCAGACATCGGCGGCTGCAAATGGCGTACCAGCCCGCGGATCAACGTGTCGAGAGCAGGGGCAATCAGCAACCAGAACATGGTTGTGAAATGCGCACCACGACCCAACAATCTCAGCGTCGATGGATCGCGTTGCGCGACCAGGAATTCGACCAGCAGCCAGATTGTCACCGAAACGCCAATGGCGAAGTAGGGATAATAATGCGCAACTTCTTCATCGAATTTCGTGTGATCCGGATCTGTTCCCAGCATCATCTGAGACAGCCCTTCGCGCGCGGTCCATGCGATGATAGCGATGTAGACATGGGTTGCCGCGTTCAGCCAGAAGCCGATGCGTGTATCGTCGCCTGTCACGCCATTAAGAGCGTTGAAGCGCACAACAAACAGCGTGAACCCGATCAGGATCAACAACCCGATCAGATTGCGATGCAGATACTTTGCCCAATGATCGTCAATACTCACCAACCGATATTTGGGCTTCTCCGGTGCCAGAACAAAACGTGAGGCCGCAGCCCCCAGGCGCGGGATCCAGATCAGATAGAACACAAACGGACCGGCATAGGTGATCTGTTCGGGTGTCAGAATCCCGCGACCAATCGCGCGAATGACGACATAGAACACGATCAGCCCGGCAATTTCGCGACAGAACCTGCGGAACAGATAACTGACAGCTCCCTTGAGATCAGCCTCCTCCCCAACTTCGGTCGCTTCATGCCAGCGACGGGTCAGGAAAATGAACAGCTTCTCGGCTATTAAACCAGCAATCAACACAGAAAGAATAAGCCCAAACAGGGTAAAGACACCGTTCGTTCCAAACGTGTCGCTGAAATTGCCAAACGCAGTTATCTGTGCTGTGACGATATTTGGAAGCGTGGTCAGAACGTGTGTCCAGGACGACACCATCTCGGCCCATATTTCGCTTATTTCGGTTAGCGGGTCTTCCACGTTCGCCTTCTCGGCAGCCTGTTTTTCGGCAACCGCATCTAGGCGTTCCAAAAGAATTGCGCGCACCTGATCATCTGACATGCGGGCAACAAGACCGTCGACCTGTTCAGGCGTTAAATCGTCTGGAATGGTCACTGTGGATGTTGAGCCGGTGTCTTGCGCATATAGCGGAACCGCCAAAAATAAAGCGGAGACAATCGCCAACACAAGGCGGAATAGGTGGAACATGGATTTTCCCTCGAACACGAAATTGTTTCGTTTTTTTTGGGATCATATGCCTATGCGTGTATTTTTCCCAGAGCTTTCGCTGACTTGATACAACACCTTGAGCAAAAAAAAGGCCGAGCAATAAGCTCGGCCATAGTCCAACAGGGAGGTATGAAGATGATGAGCGTTTCAGCATCACCGTCTTCGAGTGCTCATTTAGGGGTCAGTTTGTGAACGTTCAAGGAAATTAACCCTGAAATGACCTCATGCCCGCTATGCTTTGTGTGCATAGCTATAGTTTCCCCATCTTTTTCAGCTGTTTGCGCTGTGCGATAATCTCGTCCTGCACAAAGTCACGGAACGCCCCGACACGTTTTGAATGTCGAAGTTCTTCGGGATAGGCCAGATACACCGGCACGTCAGCGGTTTCGATATCCGACAGAACCGGCACAAGATGCGGGAAATCCTGTGTGACGTAATCTGGTAGAACCCCAATCCCGAGATTGTGCAACACACCCTGAAGAACGCCAAAGTAGTTGTTCACCGTCAACAGCGAAGCAGGATTGTAGGTCATAAGATGGCGTACCATGGCCGCACTGGCACCTACTTGGGGTGCCGCGGGTGTCTGACAGATCAGCCGGTGATTTTGGATATCCTCCAGTGATTTCAGCATTCCACCATGGGCTTCGATATAGTTTTGCGTAGCGTAAAGCGCCATCTGAACCGTCATCAGGCGTTTGCGCACCAGATCTGCCTGACTGGGTTCCTTCATGCGAATGGCGACATCCGCTTCTCGCATGGGGAGGTCCAGAACACGTTCTTCCAGCATCAGGTCGATGTTGAGATCAGGGAATTGTTCATAAAGCTTGGGCAGGCGCGGGGCGAGCCAAAGCGTGCCAAATCCAAAGGTCGTCGTGACCCGAAGAACGCCAAAAACCTCTTCCTCGCTGTCGCGAATGCGCGCGGCTGCTGCGTCCAGCCGTTTTGACATGGCGGATGTGGCGTCGAACAACAGTTCACCCTGCTCGGTGAGAATCAACCCCCGGGCGTGACGGTGAAAAAGGGTGGCATCCAATGACTCTTCCAGCGCGCGGATCTGTCTGCTCACGGCGGATTGAGACAAATTGAGCTTGTCCCCGGCATGTGTGAGGCTGCCCGCATCGGCCACCGCGTGAAATATTCTAAGCTTGTCCCAATCCATCGCCGCAACTTTCGTTATCTTTTCGAACGCCTATATGAAACAGGTAACAAGTTCTACAATCAAAGGCCGAAATCGTTACGGTTCAGTGCATAAAACCTATACAGGTCAGAAATTATGACCTAAAATGCGCTGAGTACATGCACACTGATCTGGCGAGGGGAGACGTCTGATGAGTCAGCCACAGATTACGTTAAACGACCGGTTCGATCTTGAGAAAAGCCCCGTTCTTCTGAACGGAACACAGGCGCTTGTCCGGTTGATGCTGATGCAAAAGGCCAGAGACCGGCAGGCGGGACTGAACACTGCGGGGCTGGTGACTGGATATCGTGGCTCGCCACTGGGCGCTGTTGATCAGCAGATGATGCGGGCGCAAAAGCCGTTGTCCGAAAGCGATGTTACGTTTCAGTTTGGATTGAACGAAGATCTGGCGGCAACAGCGCTGTGGGGCAGCCAACAGGCCGGCTTGCGCGGCGACGGTAAGTTCGATGGGGTTTTCGGTCTTTGGTACGGCAAGGGGCCGGGCGTAGATCGGTCCGGTGACGTCATGCGCCACGCGAATATGGCCGGTACCGCCAAGCATGGCGGTGTGCTTATGGCGATGGGTGATGACCATACTGGCGAAAGCTCGACCGTGTTGCATCAGTCCGAATGGTCACTGGTGGATATGTATATGCCTGTCGTCAGCCCGGCGGGCGTGCAGGAAATCCTCGACTACGGAATTTACGGCTATGCCCTCAGCCGTTTTGCCGGGGTTTGGGTTGGGCTAAAGACCATGAAGGACACAATCGAGGTTACTTCGGTTGTGGATGGTCGCCCCGACCGAATGCAGGTTGTCGTACCTGATTTCGATATGCCGGAAGGCGGTTTGAATATCCGCCTTGGGGACACGCCGCACCTGCAAGAAACGCGCGTCATCGATTACAAGAGGTTTGCAGCCGAGACGTTTTCACATGCCAACAAGCTGGACAAGCGGATATGGGGCAAACCGGGTGCAAAGATCGGGTTTGTTGCGGCCGGTAAGAACTGGCTGGACCTGACCCATGCGCTCTCGCTTTTGAACATCGACGAGTCCGAAGCCGAGCGGCTGGGGATCACGACCTACAAGGTGGGACAAACCTTCCCGCTGGACATGGTCGGGTTCCACGACTGGGCCGAAGGACTGGACCTGATCGTGATCGTCGAGGAAAAGCGCAAGCTGATCGAAGTTCAGGTCAAAGAAGCTATCTTTGACGACCGTCGCGGCCGCCGGGTTTATGGGTGGTACAAGGGCGGCGCCGGTACGTTGCATCGCGATGAACTGTTCCCGACCCGCGGCGCGCTGGACCCGATCATGATTGCCGAAAAGCTGGGTGAGATCCTGATCGAAGAAGGGCGCGAAACCGATGGTATTCGTGCGGGTCTGGCCTCATTATCCGAAGCACGCCGGGCTGACAACGCACAGGAAATTGCAACGCGGCTTCCGTATTTCTGCTCGGGCTGCCCGCATAACAGTTCGACCAAAGTCCCCGATGGCAGCCGTGCCTATGCAGGGATCGGTTGTCATTACATGGTTCAGTGGATGGACCGGAACACCACCGGCTTTACCCAGATGGGCGGTGAAGGCGCGAACTGGATCGGTGAGGCACCGTTTTCGACCACCAAACACGTGTTCCAGAACCTTGGCGATGGCACCTATAACCACTCGGGCGTTCAGGCGATCCGCGCGGCGTTGTCAGCGGGCACGAACATCACCTTCAAGATTCTGTTCAACGATGCCGTCGCCATGACGGGCGGGCAGGAGAATGAAGGCGATCTGACCGCAGAACGGATCGTTGCCGAGGTCAAGGCCATGGGTGTCTGTGAGGTTGCTCTGGTCTATGACGAAAAGGAAGACGTGAACTTCAAGGCTTTGCCGTCGAGTGTTCAGACGTTCGAGCGTGCGGAACTGATGCAGGTGCAGGAGAAATTTCGCGAGATCGAGGGCGTCTCGGTCATCGTTTATGTTCAGACCTGTGCGGCCGAAAAACGCCGTCGCCGCAAACGCGGCACGTTCCCGGACCCTGACAAGCGTGTGTTTATCAATACCGATGTGTGCGAAGGCTGCGGCGATTGCGGGGTGCAGTCGAACTGTGTGTCGATTGTGCCCAAGGAAACAGAACTTGGGCGTAAGCGCGCCATCGATCAGTCAAGCTGCAACAAGGACTATTCCTGCCTGAACGGCTTTTGCCCATCCTTTGTCACGCTTGAGGGGGCGAAGATCCGTAAAGAGGCAACGACCGAAATCTACTTGCCGGACCTGCCGATGCCGGTGTTGCCCAAGATCAGCGGCACCCATAACGTGGTGATCACGGGTGTCGGGGGAACCGGTGTTGTCACGCTGGGCGCGATTCTTGCGCAGGCTGCCCAGATTGACGGCAAAGGCGCGGGCATGATGGAAATGGCGGGCTTGGCGCAGAAGGGCGGCGCGGTTCACATCCATTGCCGTCTGGCCAACGCACCCGAAGACATCAGCGCCATCCGTGTCGCAACCGGCGAAGCCCATGCGCTGATCGGCGGTGATCTGGTGGTGTCCGCTGGAGCCAAAACTTTGGGCCTGACGCGCACAGGCCGTACAGGCGCCGTTGTGAACAGCCATGAGACGGTAACAGGCGACTTTACGCGCAATACCGAGTTCCGAATTCCTACCGATCAGCTGGAACTGGCCCTCCAGGCACGGTTAAAAGAAGGTGTCTCGCTGTTTGACGCGACCGAGTTGGCACGCGCCGTGATGGGCGACTCGATCTATTCCAACATGATGATCTTTGGCGCGGCGTGGCAGCGGGGGTTGTTGCCCGTCAGCCATCAGGCGATCTTTGATGCCATCGAATTGAACGGAACTACGATTGAACGGAACAAGCGTGCGTTCGATATCGGGCGTTGGGCCGTTCTGCATCCCGCTGAAGTGCAATCCATTCTGTCCCCGACCGTGACCGAGATGCCCAGATCGCTGGATCAGAAGATCGAATTCCGCGCAAGCCATCTGACCGATTACCAAAGTGCGCGGCTGGCCAAACGGTATCGCAAGCTGGTCGACAGTGTTGAGGATGCGGATATCCGCGAGGCGGTGGCAAAAGGCTATCACAAGCTTTTGTCCTACAAGGATGAATACGAAGTCGCGCGCCTTCTTCTGACAAGCCGTGACAAAGCGGCTGCCGAGTTCGATGGCGACTTCAAGATGACGTTCCATCTGGCCCCGCCCTTTTTGGGGGGATCGGGCAGCAACGGCAGACCCCGCAAACGTGCGTTTGGCGAAGCCATCCTTGGCCCACTGAAGCTTTTGACCCGGTTGAAGGCACTGCGCGGTACGCCACTGGATATCTTCGGCTATTCGTCGGAACGCAGGATGGAACGTGCGTTGATCCGTCAATATGAAAAGGACATGCGCGAGGTTCTGCCGCTTGTATCGCAGACAACACGCGATGCGATTGCTGCCCTGGCTCGTTTGCCGCTGGATATCCGTGGGTTTGGCCCCGTATTGCGCGAGAACGAGGCCAAAGCAGCCAAACGGCGCGAGGAGTTGCTGGCCGTCATTCGCGGCGGAGGGACAGGGTTGCAGGCTGCGGCGGAATAAAACGTCACAAGCGTGTCACGATAGCTAGGCAAAATCGTTACTTGCACTTATTTTGCAGGCAGCAAACCGGAGACCCATATGCCTTCCCGTCGTCATGCCGTTCGCGACATTTCCTATGCGCATTCCGCCGAAACCAAAGGTGGGCGGATGGTCATCAAGCTGATGGAGAACACGACGGGCCGTATGCGCCTGATCAAACGCGCGGACGGGTACGAGAAAGACGTTGCCAATGGGCGCGACTTTTGGGCTGTGATGGTCGAACGCTATGGGCTTACACTGGACGTGGCGGGGGGATCGCTTTCGAATATCCCGAAAGACGGTCCTCTGATCCTGATTGCCAATCATCCCTACGGAATTCTGGATGGCCTGATGATGGGACATATCCTGTCCGAGACGCGGGGTGATTTCCGCATTCTGGCCCATCGGGTGTTTCGCAAGGCCGAAGACCTGAATCGCATCATTCTGCCAATTTCGTTTGATGAAACGAAAGAGGCGATGCAGCTGAACCTTGAGACCCGCAAAACCGCACTCACATATCTGGGCGAAGGCGGGGCGATCGGCATTTTTCCCGGCGGCACGGTCAGCACCGGGGTTAAGCCGTTTTCCCACCCCATGGATCCGGGTTGGCGCGGGTTTACCGCGCGGATGGTGGCGAAATCTAATGCCACAGTTGTTCCGGTTTTCTTTGATGGCCACACCTCTCGTCTGTTTCAGATCGCCAGCCATCTGCACAGTACTTTGCGGATGGGCCTGCTGATCAAAGAGTTCAAGAAACGCGTTGATACACCGGTGAAGGTCGTAGTCGGAGAGCCGATCAGGCGCGACATTCTGGACCCGCTCAGCAAGGATACGCGCAAGATGATGGATTTCCTGCGCAAAGCCACGTATGAGCTGTCTCCAACGCCGTTGAAGTCTTATGATTACGGCTATGAGTTTGAGGAACGGCATCGCGCCTGAGTGATCTAATGGCAGTAGGTATCTTTGATTCCGGTTTGGGCGGTCTGACCGTCCTGAGTGCCGCACAGAAACGTCTGCCGGACGTTGATTTCCTGTATTTTGCAGACAGTGCACACGCGCCATACGGTGTGCGTGATGCCGAGGATATCTATCAGCTGACCCGCAAGGCGGTTCAAGATCTGTGGTCGCGTGGCTGCAATCTGGTGATTCTGGCCTGCAACACGGCCAGCGCCGCAGCGTTGCGGCGGATGCAGGAAGAAGGCGTGCCCAGCGGCAAACGCGTTCTTGGCGTTTTTGTCCCGTTGATCGAAGCACTGACCGAACGGCAATGGGGCGACAATTCTCCGCCGCGCGAAGTGGCCGTCAAACATGTGGCGTTGTTTGCAACGCCTGCCACCGTGTCCAGCAGGGCCTTTCAGCGGGAACTGGCATTTCGGGCCATCGGAGTAGATGTCGAGGCACAGGCATGTGGCGGCGTTGTGGATGCCATAGAAGACGGTGACATGATCCTGGCCGAAGCCTTGGTGCGCAGCCATGTGGATGCGCTGAAACGCAAAATGCCAGAACCTCAGGCTGCTATTCTGGGCTGCACGCATTACCCGTTGATGGCCGAAGCATTCCAGGCGGCGTTGGGTGACGATGTGCAGGTTTACAGCCAGGGTGCGCTTGTTGCTGACAGTCTGGCAGATTACCTGCAACGTCACCCCAACATGTTGGGCGAGGGCCCGAGTGGTTTTCTGACAACTGGCAAACCCAATGTAGTCAGCGACCGGGCGACGCAGTTCCTCCGACGACAAATCACGTTCCAGGCTGCCTGACTTAGGTCAAGGACGCAGCCACTTTGCTTCCCTTATTTCAAGGCCGTCACATCGGCGGTCGAAACATGTGACACTCAAGTGAAAGAGGTCTGACATGACCCATAAAATCGCAATTTTGGGCGCTTCGGGCTATACCGGCGCTGAACTGGTGCGGCTGATCGCCGAGCACCCGAACATGGATATCGTCGCGCTGGCCGCCGAACGTAAGGCTGGCATGACCATGGCGCAGGTTTTCCCGCATCTGCGCCACATGGATCTGCCTGATCTGTGCAAAATCTCCGAGATCGACTTTTCGCAGGTTGACCTGTGTTTTTGCGCTTTGCCGCACAAAACCAGTCAGGAAGTGATCCGGGACTTGCCGAAAGATCTGAAAATCATTGACCTGTCTGCCGACTTCCGGCTGGCCGACCCTGACGAGTACGAAAAATGGTACGGCAATCCGCATACCGCGCTAAAACAGCAGGAAGAGGCGATCTATGGTCTGACCGAGTTCTACCGCGAAGACATCAAGGGGGCACGGCTTGTTGCGGGCACCGGGTGCAATGCGGCGACCGGGCAATATGTTCTGCGGCCGCTGATATCTGCCGGGGTCATTGATCTGGACGATATCGTTCTGGACCTGAAATGCGCCGTGTCAGGGGCAGGGCGGTCATTGAAGGAAAACCTGCTGCACGCTGAACTGAGCGAAGGCAGCAACGCCTATTCCGTTGGAGGGACGCACAGACATCTTGGCGAGTTTGATCAGGAGTTTTCGAAACTTGCCGGTCGGGCTGTGCATGTGCAGTTCACGCCCCACCTTATCCCTGCAAACAGGGGTATTCTGGCCACAACCTATGTGAAGGGCGACCCGCACAGCATCTACGAAACGCTTGCCAAAGCCTACGCGGACGAGCCGTTCATCCAGATGCTGCCGATAGGTGAGACTCCTTCAACCCACCATGTGCGGGGGTCGAATTTCTGTCATATCGGTGTTGTGGCGGATAGGATTGAGCGGCGCTCAATTGTGATTGCGGCGCTGGATAACCTGACAAAAGGTAGCAGTGGGCAAGCCTTGCAGAACGCGAACCTGATGTTAGGTGAAGATGAAACTCTGGGCCTGATGATGGCCCCGCTTTTCCCGTGAGGATGGTATGAAAACGCTCAAGAAACGTCGGCGCGTACAAGTCATTCTGGTGGCAGTTGTTGCCTTGGTGGCGGCAACAGCGTTGATTGGCTGGGCATTGCAGGACGGGATCAACTTTTTCCGCTCACCCAGTGAGGTGATTGCTGAGCCGCCGAAACCAACCGAAGTGTTCCGGATTGGCGGCTTGGTCGAAGAAGGCTCGATCATTCGCGGACAGGGCGAAACCATTCGTTTTGTTGTAACGGATGGTGGCGAAAGCGTTCCGGTCTCGTTCACAGGTGTTCTGCCTGATCTATTCTCGGAAAATCAGGGAATGATCGGCACGGGCAGTTACGTGAACGGGGTCTTTGAAGCGACTGAAATTCTTGCCAAACATGATGAAACCTACATGCCGAAAGAGGTCATGGACGCTCTGAAAGAGCAAGGTGTCTATAAAGGCGCGGAAGAAAGCTGATAAACTCTCTGAACCTGCTTCGGAGCGTTGCGTGCATGGTGCATGCAGCGCTCCGTTTCGTTTTGAATCGTTAATGTCTGTCGGAAACGGTGTGGCCACCTAACGTTACGAGGGTGGTATGCAGACGGTACGCCAAATTGCCAAAGAGATTGTGGCCCGTGAAGGGGGCTTTGTTTATGACCCCGACGATCCGGGCGGAGCAACCAAGTTCGGGGTCACGATTCACACCCTGCGCAGGCTGGGCTTGGATCTGACCGGCGACGGCCGGATTGACGAGGCGGATGTGCGCGCTTTGTCCCCTCGGCAAGCGGTCGACATCTTTGTGCAGCATTATTTCGACAAGCCGCGCATTGGTGAGCTGCCCGAAACCCTGCATGCCTCTGTTTTCGACATGTATGTGAATGCCGGTGCGCAGGCGGTGAAGATTCTTCAGCGGCTGCTAAAGGAAATGGGGTTTAACGTCACTGCCGATGGCATAATCGGCCCGCAAACCGTGGCGGCCTGCGAAAGCGCGGCGCAGCCAGAGCCCGGCGTCTTGCGCGACGCTTACGGGATTGCGCGGCGAAATTACTATTTTCGCCTTGCTGATCGGCGGCCTGCATCCAGAAAATACGCGCGTAGCCGATCAGGCGGCAAAGGCGGCTGGATAATACGGGCCGAAGAATTTCTTTCGCCGCGTTATCACCTTTCGGACAGCGATTTTAACAAAAGGATCGCGGCATGGGGCTGATTTCAGGTGTGCTGGCGCTGCTGTTTGGAAACGGCCGCAACGTCTTGCAGGAAACCGCAGAACTCTATCGTGAAAACACAGAAGCAAGCGCGGTGCGCGCAAATGAGGTTCAAACTCAGGCCATGTTACAGTTTGGTTCCGAATTTCAGGCGCCTCAGAAGGGTCTGTTTGACCGTGTCATGGACGGCGTGAACAGGTTGCCGCGCCCGGCGCTGGCATTGGGTACGCTTGGCTTGTTCGTTGCCGCCATGGTCGACCCAATATGGTTTGCCGCACGGATGCAGGGCATAGCCTTGGTACCAGAGCCGCTGTGGTGGTTGCTGGGCGTGATCGTGTCGTTTTACTTTGGCGCGCGTCACCAGAGTAAAATTCAGGATTTTCAGCGGGATATCCGCTCAACCATGACGCAACTGCCAACGGTCATGAGCAATATCCAGGCCTTGCGCACCATGCAGAGCGACAGCCCCGGTGCTGCCGATCCCGGTCCGGATGCTGTACTGACCCGCGATGTCGTACTTCCCGAAGAAAACCAGGCTCTGAACGATTGGCGAAAGCTTCGCGGTATCTGACCCGCGACACTTTGTGCGTGCAGAACTAGCTAAAGGTCATGGCCCCCGGTTCCGCACCGGCGTATATTCCGGGGCATGATTACAGAACTTGGCCACTTCACCCTGATCCTCGCGTTCTTTGTCGCCATAGTGCAAAGCGTTGTTCCACTTATCGGCGCCTCAAAACGCTGGACCGGCTGGATGGCCTTTGCAGAGCCCGCCGCGATCGTCCAGTTCCTGCTGACGGCGTTTGCATTTGGTGCTTTGATCTGGGCGTTTGTAACGTCTGACTTTTCCCTCAGGATTGTGGTCGAGAACAGCCACACGGCAAAGCCGATGCTGTACAAGATCAGCGGAACATGGGGCAACCACGAAGGATCCATGCTGCTGTGGGTGCTGATCGTCACCCTGTTTGGAGCGATGGCGGCTTTCTTTGGTGGCGGCTTGCCACCGACACTCAAGGCCCGTGTTCTGGCCGTTCAGTCGGCCATTGCCGTGGCGTTTTTCGGTTTCATCCTGTTCACGTCGAACCCGTTTGACAGGCTTGCCATCGCTCCGTTTGACGGGCGTGACCTGAACCCACTGCTGCAAGATCCTGGGCTGGCCTTCCACCCGCCGTTTTTGTACCTCGGCTATGTCGGGCTGAGCATGGCATTCAGCTTTGCGATTGCTGCCCTGATCGAAGGGCGTATCGATGCAGCATGGGGCCGGTGGGTGCGCCCCTGGACGCTGGCGGCATGGGTTTTCCTGACTATCGGAATCGCGTTGGGATCCTGGTGGGCTTATTACGAACTGGGCTGGGGCGGTTTCTGGTTCTGGGACCCGGTGGAAAACGCATCCTTCATGCCCTGGCTGCTAGCGGCGGCGCTGTTGCACTCGGCAATTGTCGTGGAAAAGCGCGAAGCATTGAAAAGCTGGACCATTCTGCTGGCAATTATTGCGTTTGGATTTTCCCTGATCGGCACGTTTATCGTGCGTTCAGGTCTGCTGACCTCGGTACATGCTTTTGCCAATGATCCTGAACGCGGTGTGTTCATCCTGATCATTCTGGTCTTCTTCATCGGTGGCGCGCTTACCTTGTTTGCCGCGCGGGCGCAGGCGATGGAGGCCAAGGGCGTTTTTGGCATGGTCAGCCGCGAAAGCGCGCTGATCGTGAACAATGTCCTTCTTGCGGTCAGTTGTTTCGTTGTCTTTGTCGGGACGATGTGGCCGATGGTGGCCGAGATGATGTTCGACCGCAAACTCTCGGTCGGGGCGCCGTTTTTCAACGCGGCCTTTTCACCGTTCATGGTTTTGCTGGGTCTGATCCTGCCGATCGGGGCCATGCTGCCGTGGAAACGCGGTCGGTTGGGCAAAACGGCCTGGTCCCTGCGCTATGCCTTTGGTCTGGCGCTGGCGATTGCGTTGTTGGTTTGGGCAATGCAGACCGGTCGCAGCGCGCTAGGGCCCGTAGGCCTGTTTCTGGGGGCATGGATCACTTTCGGTGCCGCCATTGATTTGTGGAGCCGGACAGGCCGCAATGGCAGCTTCAAACGTCTGATCCGACTTCCGGGCGCCGATTGGGGTAAGGCAGTTGCCCATACCGGCCTTGGCGTGACGATCTTTGCGATTGCCGGTCTGACCGCGTGGGAGGCAGAAGATATCCGTGTGGCGCAGCTGAACCAGCCGTTCGAAGTAGGTCAGTTTACACTGACGTTGCAGGACGTGCGACGGGTACAGGGGCCGAACTATTTTTCAACCACGGCTGATGTTTTGGTGGAAAAGGGCGGTCGCGCCATCGGAACGCTGCATCCCGAGAAACGGGATTATCCCGTCGCACGCATGCCGACGACCGAGGCCGCGATTGACTATCGTTTTCTTGGTGACCTTTACGTCGTCATCGGGGATCAGCAGGCAGACGGTGGCTGGGTCATGAGAACCTATATCAAACCGCTGGCGAACTGGATCTGGGGTGGATGTATCCTGATGGCGCTCGGCGGTGTCCTCAGCCTGAGCGACAGGCGCTTCCGCGTCGCCGCAGGCGCGCGTAAATCCCCCGCTGGCGGAGTACCCGCAGAATGAAGCGCCTTGTTCTGATCCTGCTGCTGCTTGCAGCACCCGTGTTTGCGGTACAACCTGATGAAGTTCTGGACGACCCGGTTCTGGAGCAGCGGGCGCGCGACCTGAGTGTTGGATTGCGGTGCCTGGTGTGTCGCAATGAAAGCATTGACGAAAGCAACGCCGATCTGGCGCGCGATCTGCGTCTGCTTTTGCGCGAACGTTTGGTTGCGGGTGACAGCGACGAAGAGGCCATCTCGTTTATCGTTGACCGCTACGGCGAATATGTCCTGCTCAAGCCCACCACCAGTGGTTCGAACCTGCTGTTGTGGCTTGCCGGGCCGATCATGCTGCTGATCGCTGCCGCAGTCGGGCTGAACTTTCTTCGCACACGCGCAAGGGCGCAGGTTTCGGGTGAAACCGAAGCTCTAAGTGCGGAAGAACAGGAACGCCTTCGCCAAATTCTTGAAGACTGACGTTTGGTTCTGCTTTTCCCATCCTGCCCGGACAAGTAAGTGTGCTGAAACACGTGGCGCGAGGGAAAAGTTTTCATGAATTACGAAACGGTTCTATTGGACATATCGGATGGTCTGGCGGTTCTGACCCTGAACAGACCGGACAAGATGAACGCGCTGACCACTCGGATGCGGGCAGAGATTACCCACGCGATGAAAGATGCCGCGGTTAAAGCGCGCTGTATCGTTATCACCGGCGCGGGGCCGGCGTTTTGTTCCGGGCAGGATCTGGGAGATGCATCATCGACCGGCAAGATCGATCTGGAACGATCATTGCGCGACGAGTACGAGCCGATGCTGGAAGCCATCCACAGCTGTCCTGTTCCGACGATCGCGGCTGTAAACGGACCTGCTGCGGGGGCAGGGGCCAACCTTGCGCTGTGTGCGGACGTGGTTATTGCAACGGAGAGTGCGTATTTCCTGCAGGCTTTTGCACGTATCGGCTTGCTGCCCGATGCCGGGGGCACTTGGTTCATGCCGCGTCAGATGGGCTTGGCCAAAGCAATGGGGGCCGCCTTGTTTGCTAACAAGATCAGCGCCCGGCAGGCCGAAGAATGGGGCATGATCTGGGAAGCTGTCCCCGATGATGCGTTTGCCGCACATTGGCACAAAAGGGCAGAATATCTGGCCAAAGGTCCAACCGCCGCCTATGGCGCGATCAAGCGTGCCATCCGCGGGACCTACGAAAACACATTGCAGCAGCAGCTTGCAACCGAGGCGCATCTTCAAGGTGAATGTGGCCGGTCGCGGGATTTTGCAGAAGGTGTGGTGGCGTTCATGGAAAAACGCCCTCCGAAATTCGAAGGGCGTTGATAAGCGTTAGGCGCGGCGACGGCGACGCGTGCGGCGTTCGGGGCCTGCGTCGTCCTCGGTTCCGTCCGAAGCCGACGAAAACGGCCCCAGTGCCTCGGTGATCTGATCCAGTGTCGGGCGCTCGCCGCGCGAAGTGGTATCCAGCGCTTCGCGCATTTTGCGCAGATGATCGGGCATGGTCCCGCAGCACCCGCCGATGATTGTTGCGCCCGAATCCCGTGCCATGGCAGCATACCGACCCATCAGTTCGGGTGTCCCGTCATAATGGATATGGCCATCCACGTATTTCGGAATGCCCGCATTGCCCTTTGAGATCAGCGGACGCTCGGTGCCTTGCGCTGCAAAACCCAGAACCGTGCGCAGGATATCCGACGCACCGGTGCCACAATTGGCCCCAAAAGCGATCGGTGGGTTTGGCAAGGTTTCAACCAAAAGCGCAAGATCGGCCGAGGTGACACCCATCATCGTGCGCCCGGCCGTGTCAAAGCTCATCGTGCCGCACCAGGGCATGTCGGCCAGCGCAAAGGCCTCGGCTGCCGCGCGGAATTCCTCTGGCGCGCTGATGGTTTCCACCCAAAGAACGTCAACTCCGCCCGCTTTCAAAGCCTCGGCCTGTTCATGGAACATTTCAACCGCGTCGGAATGCGATAGGCTGCCGACCGGTTCCATAATCTCGCCGGTGGGTCCAACCGATCCGGCCACGACAATAGGGCGCCCGGCTTTGTCCGCGATTTCACGTCCAAGTTCTGCGCCGATACGGTTTAGCTCGCCCACGCGGTTCTGCGCATCATGCAGTTTCAGACGCGCCGCAGTGCCTCCAAACGTGTTGGTCAGAAACAGGTCGCTGCCCGCGTCGACGGAACCCTGGTAAAGCGCCCTGATCTTGTCCGGAGCATCCACATTCCACAGCTCAGGCGCGTCACCTGATTGCAGACCCATGTTAAATAAATTGGTCCCCGTTGCACCGTCCGCAAGGATGGCGTCTTTGGTGTCCAGAAGTTTGCTCAGCGCGTTTGTCATAGGGTTATTCCAGAAAAAGCGTATAAACGCTGCAAAAAAACAGAGACGCCCCGTGTCTCATGACCAGGGCGTCAAATCAATTTCATAAAACTCATGAAGATCATGAATTTTGCATTTCAGGCAATCAGTGCTCGCCTTCCACCATCACCTGTTCTTTGGCTTCAACCAGAAGCTCGGCCATTTTCGAACGGATCGTGGCTTCATCCGCAAGATCACCCAAGTAGGTTTTGACCGCCTCGACAACATCGTCTTCGCCGACATGCTGTAGGTCGGTATGAACCAGTTCCTGGCCGTATTTCCGTGCCTGTTCAACAGTTTCGCCCTTCAGCGCAGACGCCCAGACAGCCATAAAGCGGTTGCGGCGCATCCGAGCGATGAACTGCATCTTTTCGTCATGGGCGAATTTGCTTTCAAACGCGGCTTCACGTTCGTCGAATGTGGTCATTGGTTGGGGACCCCTTGGATTACCGTTTCTCACTGATGATATGACAATAGGACACTCTGGGTGCAAGGTATTTGCGCTGCGTCAAAGGCCCTCGGGGCAGCGAACTTGCGGGAACGCAGGGCTTGCACTATGAGGACGCCAACGTGAAGGGACTCATTCCCTTTCGCCAGTCTGGAAAGGTCGCTTATGGCGCGTCGCAAGAAAATCTACGAAGGCAAGGCCAAAATTCTGTATGAAGGCCCAGAGCCGGGCACCATCGTACAGTATTTCAAGGATGACGCCACCGCGTTCAATGCCGAGAAGAAAGACGTGATTGACGGCAAAGGCGTGCTGAACAACCGTTTGTCCGAGTTCTTCATGACCGGGCTGACCCAGATTGGCATTCCGAACCACTTCATCCGGCGCCTGAATATGCGCGAACAGCTGGTGCGCAATTGCGAGATCATTCCACTGGAAGTGATCGTGCGCAATTACGCGGCCGGTTCGATGTCGAAACGTCTTGGCATCGCAGAAGGGACGCAATTGCCACGTCCGATCGTTGAATATTGCTTCAAGGATGATGCTTTGGGCGATCCTCTTGTCACCGAGGAACACATCGCCGCGTTTGGCTGGGCCAGCCAGCAGGACATGGACGACATCCTCAGCCTTGCACTGCGCGTGAACGATTTCCTGAGCGGCGTGATGCTGGCGGTGGGTATTCGTCTGGTTGACTTCAAGATCGAAATCGGGCGCGTGTTTGAAGGCGACTATCAGCGGCTGGTCGTTGCGGATGAAATCAGCCCGGACAGCTGCCGCCTGTGGGATATCAAGACCGGTCAGAAACTGGACAAGGATGTATTCCGCCGCGATCTGGGCAGCCTGACAGATGCCTATTCCGAGGTCGCCCGAAGACTGGGTGTGCTGCCTGCCAGCAACGTCACCAAGCCGACGCTGATCAACTAAATACCACGCCTTAGCAGCGCCGCCCCCTCAGGGCGGCGTTTTGTCTTTGCCAAGTTGTTGGTAGAGCAGGGTGTTTGCGTGTGGCCGGGCCGTTTGATCAGATGACCATTCCGAAGCTTCCAGCTGCCGTGCCGGCAAAACTACTCGGGTCCAACTGACGGCGCAGGATCGTCACCTACCTGCGGCAAACTGCGTTTGAAACAGGGTTGTCGAAACCCATCAGGCGCGCTATCCCCCGCGCAACGAAATGGGCCTTGTATGCGGCCCTCAGGTGGAGTTGCCAAAATGAAAGCACGGGTTCATGTGATGCTCAAGAACGGGGTGCTGGACCCGCAGGGCGAAGCAGTACGGCACGCATTGGGTGCAATGGGCTTTGATCAGGTCGAAGGCGTACGTCAGGGCAAAGTCATCGATCTTGAGCTTGCCGATGGCGCAACCGAGGCAGACGTGACCGAGATGTGCGAAAAGCTTTTGGCCAACACCGTCATCGAACGCTACGAGATCGAACTGGTCTGATTGATGCGGGCCGCGCGTCTGATCACCTATCGTCAACCGCTTGAGGTGTCGACGATCCCCGATCCGGTTCCCGCCGAAGACGGTGTTGTGGTGCGAGTGCTGGCCTGCGGTGTGTGCCGGTCCGACTGGCACGCGTGGTCGGGCTCAGACCCGGACGTTGTCCTGCCCATGACACCCGGTCACGAGTTTTGCGGCGAGGTGGTCTCGGTCGGTGCGCGCGTTAAACGGTGGCGTGTTGGGGACCGGGTGATTGCGCCCTTTATCCTTGCCTGTGGGCATTGCCCGGACTGCGCAAAGGGTCATCAGACAATCTGTCCGAACCAGGTCGTGCCCGGCTTTACCTGTGACGGGGCTTTTGCTGAATATGTTGCCGTGGCTCATGCCGATGCCAACCTGACATCTTTGCCCGACAGTATCGCGCCTGAAATCGCCGCCGCATTGGGGTGCCGCGTAACCACAGCATGGCAGGCGCTTGTTGGCCGGGCGCAGGTGCAGGGTGGCGAGTGGATCGCTGTATTTGGCGGCGGCGGTGTCGGAATATCAACGCTTCTTCTTGGCAAGGCGCTCGGCACGCGTGTAATCGTTGTCGATATCACCGAGGACAAGCTGGCCTATGCCAAAACTCTGGGCGCCGACGCGGTGGTCAATGCCGCGACATGTGATGCCCCACAGGCGGTGAAAGACATCACCGGTGGCGGCGCCGATGTTGCGATCGAGGCGCTTGGCGTCGAAGCCACGACCGTTTCCGCCATGCGATCCCTGCGCAAAATGGGGCGCATGGTGCAAATCGGAATGCCCACGGGGGACCATGCACAGATGTCGTTGCCGATGGATGTGCTCTATTCTGGTCAGCTCTCCGTATTTGGCACCCGTGGGATGCCAAGCTGGCGCTATCCGTCGCTGTTGTCGCTGATCGCGGGTCAAGGGGTCGACCTGAGCCCGCTGGTGACCCGGAAAATAACCCTAAACCAGGTAAGCGCCGAGCTTGCCGCTTTTGACCATCCAACGCCTCCGGGTGTTGCGGTTGTTACAGATTTTGTCTCGTAGGAGGGCCCGCCATGCGTGCAGCCGTAATCGTTTTCCCCGGATCCAACTGTGACCGAGATCTTGCCGTCGCCTTTGAGCAGGCCGGTTTTCAGGTCGATATGGTCTGGCACAAAGACGCGGCTTTGCCCGAAGGTATTGATATCGTGGGCGTGCCGGGCGGGTTCTCTTATGGAGATTACCTGCGTTGCGGCGCAATCGCGGCCCAATCGCCGATTTGCAAGGCCGTCGTCGAACACACGCAGCGCGGCGGTTATGCCGTAGGCATTTGCAACGGTTTTCAGGTTCTGACCGAAACCGGCATTTTGCCGGGCGCATTGCTGCGCAATGCTGGGCTGAAATACATCTGCAAGACCGTTGGCCTAAGGGTTGAGACCAGCGACTGCGCGTTTACCAGCGGCTACAACGCAGGCGATGTGATCGGTATTCCGATTGCGCACCACGATGGCAACTATTTTGCGGATGACGCGACGCTGGCCGCGCTGAAAGATCAGGACCGGATCGCTTTTACCTATGCCGAAAACCCGAACGGCTCGATCGGGGATATCGCCGGAATCCTGTCGGAAAACCGCCGCGTTCTTGGAATGATGCCGCACCCCGAACGCGCAGCCGATCAGGGTCATGGCGGCACAGACGGGGTGGCGTTGTTCCGCGCATTGTCAGGTGTGTTTGAAGCGGCGTGACTTGAGGTCTCGCCCGCCGGGGCGTAACCTTTTGCCATGAACACAGAAGTTCGATCTGGCTGGTCAAATATGTTGAAACCGTTTCGTGGTGCGCCGCTGGGCTGGCGGTTGCGGCTGGCGGTTCTTGTTCTGCTGGTCGCGACAATTGCAACGGTCTGGGTGACGAACCGGCTGTTGACTGACAGGTTCACCGAATCCACGCGCAACCGGGCAGAGCTGCGACTGACGCTGTATTCGGGCAACTTGCTGAGTGAATTGCGCCGCAACTCGATTGTTCCGCAATTGCTGGCCCGCGACCCGACGTTGATTTCGGCATTGCAGTCAGGCGATTACACCCTGTCTACCCAACGCCTTATTTCATTCGTGGAAGAGATCGGCGCGGCCTCACTGGTTTTGCTGGACAGCGACGGGCGCACAGTTGCCGCGACCGACCGAAACAGGTTGGGCGAAGGACATCGGAACACGCCATATTTTGTGGATGCGATCCGCTCGAACGCGACGATCTTCTCTGTTATTCCCAAGGACGCAGGCGGGTACAGCTTTGTGTATTCGCGCCGGTTGGAGAACGGGGCCGAGTTCCTGGGCGTAATCGTCGTCGAGGTTGACCTGCAAAAGTTCGAACGCGCTTGGGCAGGTATCTCGGACGCGGTGATGGTTACCGACAGCACCGGCAACATCATTTTGTCCACGGAACCCCGCTGGCGCGGGCTGGATGAGAACACGGCGATGCTGCGCCAACCGCCACAAGGGGCGATCCAGCGCGCGATCCGGGCAACAACCGATTGGACCGCGCTGCCGCCTGATGCCTATCTTCAGGGCGAAGCGGTGATGCGGATCGAGACGCGCATTCCTTTCCGCGGCTGGCAGATGACCTCGTTCACGACCTATGCCTCGATCCGGGAAAAGGTGAACAGCGTTCTGGCGCTGGAAATCATGGGGTTTGCGATTCTTCTGGCGCTTGCGTTCTATGCGTTGAGCCGCCGTGCCACGTTGCGCATGACCCTGTTCCAGCGCGAGTCGGCAGAGCTTCGCGCATTGAATGCACGGCTACAGCGGGAAATCGCTGAACGTGAACGGGTTGAAAAGACGCTGGATTTGGCGGAACAGACGCTTGCGCAAAGCTCGAAACTGGCCGCCCTGGGCGAGATGTCGGCAGCGGTCAGTCACGAGTTGAACCAGCCTCTGGCGGCAATGAAAACCTATCTGGCCGGGGCCCGTCTGCTGCTGCGCCGCAACCGCCCGGAAGAGGCCCTTGCCAGCTTTGGCCGCATCGATGGTCTGATCGAACGGATGGGGGCAATTACCCGGCAGCTCAAGTCTTATGCGCGCAAGGGTGCGGATGCGTTTTCACCAGTAAATCTTGGTGAAGCGCTGGCCTCGTCCCTGTCGATGATGGAGCCGCAATTGCGTCAGCGACACGTGAAGATCACACAGATCGTACCAGAGGAACCCGTGATCGTGATGGGGGACCGAATGCGCATCGAACAGGTCATGGTCAACCTCTTGCGAAACGCGCTGGACGCCACCAAATCAGTGGCGGAGCCGGATGTGGAAATCATCCTGGCAGCTGGTGACACGGCTGTGCTGACCGTACGCGACAACGGGCACGGAATCGAGGATATCGAAAACCTGTTCGAGCCGTTCTACACAACCAAACAGCCCGGAGACGGTGTTGGTCTGGGGCTTGCCATCTCGTCGGGGATCGTGAACGACCATGGGGGACGGCTGACTGCACGCAACGGCCAATATGGCGGTGCGGTGTTTGAAATGCAGTTGCCTGCACTGGGAAGCGACGGCCTTGAAGCCGCGGAATAACGAGGAATGACTATGGCACAAGCCATGAAAATTGCCATTGTTGACGATGAACAGGACATGCGCCAATCAATCAGCCAGTGGCTCGCTTTGTCCGGCTATGACACGGAAACCTTCGCCAGCGCGGAAGATGCGCTGAAGGTGTTGGGTCCGGATTATCCGGGGATAGTGATTTCGGACATCAAGATGCCCGGAATGGACGGCATTCAGCTTCTCAAAAAGCTGATGGGCGCTGACAGCACCTTGCCCGTGATCATGATCACCGGTCACGGCGATGTTCCGATGGCTGTTGAGGCGATGCGTGTCGGTGCATTCGATTTCCTTGAAAAACCCTTCAACCCCGACCGCATGTCTGAACTGGCCAAACGGGCCAGCAATGCGCGGCGTCTGACATTGGACAACCGCGCGCTGCGCCGGGAATTGTCCGGCGGCACCCAGATCATGAACAAACTGATCGGTGCCAGCCCGGTTATGGAACGCCTGCGCGAGGATATCCTCGATCTAGGTCAGGCGGATGGCCATGTGCTGATCGACGGAGAGACAGGGACCGGAAAGACGCTTGTCGCACACGCCCTGCACGCGGTTGGAAGCCGTGCCGGCAAGAAATTCGTGCTGGTGTCCTGCGCGGCGCACGAGGAAGACGCGTTGGCCAAACGTCTGTTTGGGCCGATGATGCCTGAAGACGCCCAATTGCCCGCCATCGAAGAGGCGCGGGGCGGAACGCTGGTTTTGGAAGATGTCGAAGCGCTCAGCGATTCCCTGCAAGCCAAGCTGCTCAGCGTGATGAACGAGCAGGGCACGCCGGCCGAGACACGCATCGTAGCGATCTCGAACCTGCAAGAGGCCGGAAAAACCTCCGAAGATGTCTTGCGGCCTGATCTGTTCTATCGATTGGCCGCCTTGCGCATCACCATGCCGCCCCTGCGCCAGAGGGGCGAGGACATCCTGACCCTGTTTACCCGTCTGAGCGAGCAGTTCGCCGAAGAATACGGTTGTGATGCGCCTCAGGTAAGCGCTCAGGAAGCCGCGCAGCTGTTGCAGGCGCCCTGGCCGGGGAACGTGCGCCAGTTGATCAACATTGCCGAACGCGCGGTACTGCAATCGCGCCGTGGGTCCGGAACGATCGCCTCGCTGTTGATGTCGGATCACGAGGAAATGCAGCCGGTCATGACCACCGAAGGCAAGCCGCTGAAGGAATATGTCGAAGCCTTTGAACGGATGCTGATCGACAACACGATGCGGCGGCACAAAGGATCTATCGCGTCTGTGATGGATGAACTGTGCCTGCCGCGCCGAACGCTGAATGAAAAGATGGCCAAATACGGCCTCCAGCGGTCGGACTATCTGTAAACTTTGTGACGGGGGCTCTGCCCCCGTCGCCTTTGGCGACTCCCCCGGGATATTTTTGGCCAGATGAAGGCGATCCCGCATGCCACGGTTGGGGGCGGTGCAGTTTGCCCATTGTCTTTTCCACAGGACTGCTTTTATTGTGTCCGGACGGGCCGGGCCAGTTTTGTGTCCATAAGCCCCGAATCATTGAGTTTCGCTGCTTTGCTGAAGGTGATGACATATTATTCGCCGCAAAGCAGACCGATTGTGCCCCTTTCGGGGCAATGTAGTACCTGAGCCCGGAACGTCTGGGCGAAAGGAATAAATGGGCAGGCTGCGGCTAACGCGCCTGTCGGAGAAGAACCGCGATGACGCGCGCGCAACGATTGAGTGACCGGGCAGGGGGCCACAGCGCCAGACCCTGCCGCGCGCCGTCCGATATCGCCCTGACAAGACACCTCCCCAAATGTGCCTGTCCACCTGGACGGGTCAGGACAACGCGTTTGGCGCGGTGCACCAAGGACTCATGGCTAAGAAAATGCTTATCGATGCCACCCACGCGGAGGAAACCCGCGTCGTGGTGGTCGACGGAAACAAGGTCGAGGAGTTCGATTTTGAATCCGAAAACAAGCGCCAGCTTGCTGGCAACATCTATCTTGCAAAAGTAACACGGGTTGAGCCGTCGCTCCAGGCGGCCTTTGTGGATTATGGCGGGAACCGGCACGGCTTCCTGGCGTTTTCGGAAATTCACCCGGACTATTACCAGATCCCCATCGCCGACCGCGAGGCGCTGATGGAGGAAGATCGCGCCTATGCCGAGGCCATGAAGGCGCGGGATGAGGCCGACGAGGGCAAGCCGAAAAAGCGGCGTTCGCGCGCCCGATCAAAGGCCGCGGATCTTAAATCGGACGATCTGGTCGAAACGATGGAAGTTTCGACCGAGCCGACCGGTATGGAAACCATCGACCTTGACGATGCCGACATGGAGGTGCCCGAGGGGACATCGCCTATGGAAATCGTCGGTGAAACACCTGTTGAGGAGCCTGCGGACAACGAAGCGCCAGAAGCTGTGTCAGATGACACTGCTGAGGAAACGGCTTCGGAAGACGAGGCTCAGGCTGAAACGGTCGAGTCTTCACAAGACGATGCAGCAGGGGATTCTGATGACGCGGCGGATGCTTCAATCGCTGACGATGGCGATGAAGCGTCTGAATTGTCTGAGAATGACCCGGACGCAGATGATGGCGATGCGGATGAGGAACACGCTGACGCAGCCGCGAAAGATGACACGATTGAAACCGTAGCCGAGGAAGACGACAGCGAGGACATCCGCCCTCAGCGCAAGCCACGCCCACGCCGGTATAAGATTCAGGAAGTGATCAAAGTGCGCCAGGTGCTGCTGGTGCAGGTCGTCAAGGAAGAACGCGGCAACAAGGGGGCAGCCCTGACGACCTATCTGTCGCTGGCAGGTCGCTATTGTGTTTTGATGCCGAACACCGCGCGTGGCGGTGGGATCAGCCGCAAGATCACCAACGCAGTTGACCGCAAAAAGCTGAAAGAGATCGCCGCGGATATTGATGTTCCGACAGGGGCGGGTTTGATTATCCGGACTGCAGGCGCCAAGCGCACAAAATCGGAAATCAAGCGCGACTATGAATACCTGCAACGCCTGTGGGAGCAGATCCGGGCATTGACCCTGGAATCCATTGCACCTGCGAAGATCTATGAAGAAGGCGATCTGATCAAACGGTCGATCCGGGACCTTTATAACCGCGATATCGACGAGGTTCTGGTCGAGGGCGAGGGCGGATACCGCATCGCCAAGGACTTCATGAAGATGATCATGCCGTCCCATGCCAAGAATGTGAAACGGTACGAGGACGCGCTGCCGCTGTTTGCGCGCTATCAGGTGGAAAGCTATCTGGCGGGGATGTTCAACCCGACCGTTCAGCTGAAATCTGGCGGGTATATCGTGATCGGCGTGACCGAAGCGCTGGTGGCAATCGACGTGAACTCGGGCCGGGCCACGAAAGAAGGCTCGATCGAGGAAACGGCGCTGAAAACCAATCTGGAAGCCGCGGAAGAAGTGGCGCGTCAGTTGCGTCTGCGTGACCTTGCCGGTCTGATTGTCATCGATTTCATCGACATGGACGAGCGCAAGAACAATGCGTCGGTTGAAAAGCGTCTTAAGGACAAGCTGAAAACCGACCGTGCCCGCATTCAGGTCGGCCGGATTTCGGGTTTTGGCCTGCTCGAGATGAGCCGTCAGAGGCTGCGCCCGGGTATGATCGAGGCGACCACGCAGCCATGCCCGGCATGCCATGGCACCGGCCTGATCCGTTCGGACGACAACATGGCGCTGTCGATCCTGCGTCAGATCGAAGAAGAAGGCACGCGCCGCCGCTCGCGCGAGGTTCTGGTGCGCTGCCCGGTCAGTATCGCGAACTTCCTGATGAACCAGAAGCGCGAGCATATTGCCCAGATCGAATCGCGCTATGGCCTGTCTGTACGGATCGAAGGCGATGTGCATCTGGTCAGCCCGGATTTCTCGATGGAGAAATTCAAGACCGCCAGCCGCATTGTTCCCGAAGCGACAGCTCCTGTCGTGTCGGTCGATGCCTCGCTGATGGATCTGGTGGATTCTTCGGAAGAGGAGGAAGCCGAAGAGGATATCGCGTCGATTGAAGATGATACCAAACCCAAGCGCAAGCGCCGCCGTCGTCGTCGCAAGAAAGGCGCGGGCAACGGTGACGCGGCGGAACAGGGCGCGGATGACGGCGAAGGGTCAGAGCAGGAGGATGCCGTAGGCGAATCCGCTGAAACGGAAACCGCTGTCGAGACAACCGAAGCCGAAGCAACGGAAGAGGAAAAACCCGCCAAGCCCAAGCGTAAGCGCGCTCCGCGTCGTCGTAAGAAAGATGCGGTAGCAGAAGAGGGTGCGGAACAGTCGGAAGCACCGGACACCGATGCCGGGGCCGATGCACCGGCGGTTGAAGAGGCGGCCTCAGACGCAGAAGCCGAACCTGCCGAGGCGGCTGTCGCCGAGCAAAGCGAAGCCGATGAGACTGCTGACGCTGCGCCGGAAGCAAAAGACGTAGCCGAGCAGACTGACGAAGTCGCACAAGCAGAAGCGGTCGTTGCGATGGAAGAACCTGAAGTTCAATCTGCCGATGAGCCGGTCGAAGACGCACCGGTGGAAGAAACACCCGTGGCAGCAGAACCTGAACCGGTGCTTGAAACTGTGGCAGATGAACCTGAGCCAGAATCCGACAGGCCCAAACGGCGCGGATGGTGGTCGTTGGGCAACTGATGAAAGGGCGGGCAAATTTGCCCGCCTTTTTTATATCACAAAGTCAGTCGGATTTTTGGATCAGATAGACCTGATGTTCGCCATCCAAATCCTGAGACAGCAATGTGTGGCCAGCTTCGGCGCAAAAATGCGGGACATCGATGATGGCTGCCGGGTCATCAGCCAGTACACGCAACACAGAACCTTGCGGCATGGATTTCAGCCGTTTGCGGGCCTTGAGGACGGGCAGGGGGCAAAGAAGGCCCAGCGCATCCAGCGTATCTGTAATCTCTGACATGATTTTCGGGATAGGGCGTAGTTGTAATATTGTCCAGATTCCAAGCACGAGGATGTGACTCATTGGCCCCGTGACGGACCGCCATTCATCACTTATGTGCTTAGACATGTTCGGAATAGAAATCATAGACGCGGGGCTGCTGCCCGCCATGTTTGTTGCCCTGCTGGGTGGCCTGATCAGCTTTCTGTCGCCTTGTGTGCTGCCCATCGTGCCGCCCTATCTGGCATATATGAGCGGCGTCACGATCAACGAAATGCAGGATGAGACCCGCGCCCGGCGCAAGGCAACCATGTCAGCGCTGTTCTTTGTGCTGGGCCTGTCGACGGTTTTTCTGCTGTTGGGCTTTACCGCATCTGCCTTTGGAGTGTTCGTGCTGCAAAATCAGGTGCTTTTTGCCAAACTGTCCGGTGCCGTTGTCATTGTCTTTGGTCTGCATTTCCTGAATGTCTTCCGCATCCCCTTTCTGGACCGCGAAGCGCGGATCGAAACCGGCGATTCCGGTGGCTCGGTCTTTGGTGCTTATATTCTTGGGTTGGCCTTTGCTTTCGGCTGGACGCCCTGTATCGGCCCCCAGCTGGGCGCGATCCTGTCCCTTGCGGCAACCGAGGCCTCGGTGGCGCGCGGCACGCTGTTGCTGGGTGTTTATGCAGCCGGATTGGGTATTCCGTTTCTGCTGGCAGCCATGTTTCTCAACCGCTCTATGACCGTGATGAACCGGATCAAGCCCTATATGGGCGTGATCGAAAAGGTCATGGGAGGGCTGCTGCTGTTCGTGGGCATCATGCTGATCACAGGCCTGTTCACCCGCTTCAGCTGGTGGTTGCTTGAAACCTTCCCGGCGCTTGCGAATTTCGGCTGAGCGTCTGCCCCCCTTACCTTGACCTAAAGCCTGCGTTAACCTGCGCGGCAGAAGGTAAAGGCATGAGCAGTCAGAGAAATCAGTCACAGGTTCGCAAACGCCGGGTGTTCTACATCCCCGGTTATGACCCGATGCCGCCGCGACGATATCGCGAGCTTTACCGAACCGAGTCGCAGGCGCAGGCCCGGATCTCGGGATATGAGATCGCCATGGCCCCCAAGTCCGCAAAAGGTCTGTTCGGCTGGTCCGTGACATCATTGCAGGACGGTGCGTCTGTTGAGACAGAAATCGAAGTTCTGGTCTGGTCAGACATCGTGCGCGACAGCATGTCCGCGTCGATCCCTGCAACCTACGCGCAGTTGGCCCACACGGCGTGGATATACATTTCGACCGGCGCTTTGTGGCGCCTGATGCGGTTGCGCAAGGGCCCGGTGATTGCGGCGCTCTATCCGGTGGCGATGTTGGTGTCTCAGCTGCTGGTTGCGTTTGCAGTCGTGTGGGCATGTGTGGCGATGGCTGGCTGGTGGGGTCTGTTTCCGGGTATCGCCGTTGCGGTTGCGCTGATGCTGTGGTTCCGCAAGATCGACAACCGGCTGTTTGCCTATTACCTGATGCATGATTACGCCTATTCCGCGCAGCTGAAGGGGGAAACTCCGCTTAAACTGAAGGACAGACTGGCCGTATTCCGCAAGGCGATTGAAGCCGCTCTGATATCCGGTGTGGATGAGGTACTGGTCGTGGGCCACAGTTCGGGCGCGCATATGGGGGTGTCTGTTCTGGCCGACCTGATCCGCGACAGGGCTGTGCCGAAACAGGGGGCAGAGTTGTCGTTCCTAAGCCTGGGGCAGGTGATGCCTATGGTATCCTTTCTGCCAAATGCGCATGGCCTTCGGTCCGACCTTCAATTCCTGTCCTCCAGTTCAGACATCACGTGGGTCGATGTCTCGGCCCCCGGGGATGGCTGTGCATTTGCGCTGTGTGATCCGGTGGCCGTTACAGGGGTGGCCGGACCAGAGAAACGCTGGCCGCTTGTCCTGTCGGCGGCCTTTACCCAAACCCTGTTACCTGAACATTGGAAAGCCTTGCGCTGGCGGTTTTTCCGGCTGCATTTTCAGTACCTTTGCGCCTTCGATAAGCCGGGTCTGTACGACTATTTTCGGATAACGGCAGGCCCTTTGACGCTAAAGCAGCGGTTCCTTGGGCGCACACCTTCGCGCAGCCGGATTGAGACGCCAGTGTCCAAATACACGTCGGTGCGCCCATGACCCCGCCCAAGCCCCAGCCACGCGCAGACAAGGTTTCCCTACTGCGCTATCTGAAACTGTTTCGTCAGGATCTGCTGTCTGCGCAGCCAGCGCGCCTTTATCGCGCGTGGATGGCCGAATTCAGGACACCCTTCTTTCGATCTTTCCTGATCAATCAACCGGACCTGATTGACACCGTCCTCAGGAAACGCCCCGAAGATTTCCCTAAATCGGGCCGGATCAGCGAAGGCCTGCGCCCCTTGCTTGGAAATTCGGTGTTTCTAACCAATGGAGAGACGTGGAAACGTCAGCGGCGCATCATTGACCCGGCATTTGAGGGCGGGCGGCTGAAAGACACGTTTCCCGCCATGCTGGCCGCGGCAGACGCATGTGTTGAGCGGTTGCGGCCCCATGTCGGCAAACAGATCGAAGTCGAAGAACAAACAAGCCACGCCGCAGCGGATGTGATTTTTCGCACCTTGTTTTCGGTGCCGATCGACCACGCCATAGCCAGCAAGGTGTTTGAAAAGTTCCGCAACTACCAGCGCGAACAACCTCTGCTGAACCTTGCAGCTTTCGTTCCGCTGCCCAAATGGATGCCTCGGTTTCACTCCCGGACGACACGGAAAAACGCCGAAGACATTCGCAACCTGATCACTGACCTGACCCATGAGCGGGCTGAGGCGATCAAGGCCGGAACCGCACCCGACGATCTGGCAACCAAGATCATGACGACCGCTGACCCTGAAACCGGTCAGTTTTTCGGGCCCGAGGAAATGGTCGATCAGGTCGCGATCTTCTTTCTGGCAGGCCATGAAACCAGCGCATCGGCTCTGGCGTGGACAGTTTATCTGCTGGCAATTTATCCCGAATGGCAGGAAAGGATTGCTGACGAAGCTGCCACTCTAGACGATCCGACATTTGCCTCGGTTTCCAAACTCAAGATCAGCCGCGACGTGTTTCGCGAGGCACTGCGCCTTTACCCACCGGTTCCCATGATGGTGCGAGAGGCCACGGGCCCACACCGTTTCCGAAACAGGGACGTTCCCAACGGGTCACAAATCGTCATCAGCCCTTGGCACCTGCACCGTCACGAACGGTTATGGGACAATCCCGACGGCTTTGACCCGACTCGCTGGAACAGTGAAAACGGCAAGACATGCCAGCGCGAAGCATATATCCCTTTCTCCGCAGGTCCCCGCGTTTGTACCGGGGCCGGGTTTGCCATGGTCGAAGGGCCGCTGATCCTGTCGATGCTGGTGCGAAATTTCAAATTCGAAACAATCAGCGGCAAAACGCCGGTTCCGGTGGCCCACCTGACCGTTCGATCCAGGGATGGCATATGGTTGCGGCTGATTGAGCGCTAACAAACTACCATCGGTCCTGACTGTGATGTATGCGGGGGGAGACATCGGAATCATCATTGAACGGGAAAACACTATGGCCAAAGCAGAACAGCGCGCGCAGATGATCAACGGCGCAGGCTTTATCGCGGCATTGGATCAAAGCGGCGGCTCGACCCCGAAAGCTTTGGCGTTGTACGGCGTTGACGCGTCGACCTACAGTTCGGACGCTGAGATGTTCGGTGAAATACAAAAGATGCGCGCGCGGATCATTCTGGCAAATGACTTCACCAAGGACAAAGTCATCGGTGCGATCCTGTTCGAACGCACCCTCGGGGAAGAGATCGAGGGCCGCAAGGTCGCAGATTACCTTTGGTCGGTCAAAGGCATCGTGCCTTTTCTGAAAATCGACAAGGGCCTCGAGGATCAGGCCAACGGCGTTCAGCTGATGAAGCCGATCCCCGGTCTGGCCGACACGCTGGCAAAGGCAGAAGGCGTATTCGGCACCAAGGAACGTTCGGTCATCCACGAGGCTAATGCCGAAGGCATCGCGGCCGTGGTCGCCCAGCAATTCGACGTAGCCCGTGAAGTGACTGACGCCGGGATGGTTCCAATCGTCGAACCGGAGGTCAACATTCATTCAGAAACCAAGGCCGAGGCCGAGGAGATTCTGAAAGCTGAAATCCTGAAGAACCTCGACCAGCTGGTCGAAGGGCAGGAGGTCATGCTGAAGCTGACGATCCCGACACAGGCAAACCTGTATGACGAACTGGCCGACCATCCGCGCGTTCTGCGCGTTGTCGCGCTGTCAGGCGGGTATTCGACCGAAGAGGCCTGTAACCTGCTGATTCAAAACGGCAAAATGATCGCGTCTTTCTCTCGCGCACTGACCGAAGGTCTCTCGAAACAGCAGTCAGACGCCGAATTCAACGCCGCTTTGGGCGGCAATATTGACAAGATTTTCAAAGCCTCTGTCTGATCCTCAGACGGGTTTCGTGAAAGAGCGGCGCAACTGTGCCGCTTTTTTTCTGCTGATACAGCCCTCGGCATGGTCATTGACCAGTCCCATGGCCTGCATGAACGCAAACACCGTCGTGGGGCCAACAAACTTCCAGCCCCGTTTCTTGAGGTCCTTCGACATCGCCACCGACTCGGGCGATGTGGATGCCGATTGCGGGGGCGGCGGCGTTTCCGCCTCATACCGCCAGACATAAGCAGCCAGCGATCCTTCAGACGCCACCAGCTCCTGCGCGCGGCGGGAGTTATTGATCACCGCCTCGATCTTGCCCCGGTGGCGAATGATCCCATCATTTTGCAGCAGACGTTCAACATCGGCTTCAGAGAATTCGGCCATCTTGTTGAAATCAAATCCATAAAACGCTTCTCGGAAATTCTCGCGCTTGTTCAGGATCGTGCGCCAGCTAAGACCCGACTGAAAACTTTCCAGGCACAGTTTCTCGAGTAACCGCTGATCATCCGAGACCGGAAAGCCCCATTCGTTGTCATGATAGTCAAAGAATTCCGGCGCGGCCTGGCACCAGGAACACCGAGGTTGACCGTCTGGCCCCAATACTGTGTTGCTCATGAATGTACCCCTTTTGTTCCTCGGGGACGTTACACCCAACGACCAAGATCTGACAAGTGTTAAACCTTGTCTCGGTACCAGTTCAGAATAAACACGCGAATAGCCGAGGCCAATCCGGTTTCCGGGTCGCGGTCAACATCAATCTGCGCGGCCAGTGCATTGATTGGCTGATCTTTTTCTTTCGCAATGTCGCGAAATGCCCGCCAGAATTCATCTTCAAGCGAGACAGATGTCCGGTGGCCCTTGAGGGTCAATGAACGTTTTATCGGCCGACCGCTCATTCATCCAGCTCGTGATTGTCAAGGTCACGCTTCTGCTTGTCCTGCTGAAGCCTGACAATTGCTTTCTCGGACTTGGTGCGCCCAAAGGCGACGGCATTCTCATCTGCGCGGGCCTTCTTCTCGGCCCGCGCCTTTTCTTTTCGATACCGGTTCAGGTTGACCGGCTTGCCCATTAGTCTTTCGGGCCGATCATCTGTTCGGGGCGTACAACGGCATCAAAGGTTGCCTCGTCCACAAACCCCAGCGCAATGGCTTCTTCCTTGAGGGTTGTGCCGTTCTTATGCGCGGTCTTGGCGACCGTGGTGGCGTTGTCATAGCCGATGGTCGGGGCCAGCGCCGTCACCAGCATCAGCGATTCCTTCATCAGCTTGTCGATGCGCGGCTCATTGGCCTTGATGCCCAGCAACATCCGCTCGGTAAAGCTGTCGGCGGCGTCGCCCAGCAGCTGGATCGATTGCAACAGGTTGTAGGACATCATCGGGTTATAGACGTTCAGCTCGAAATGGCCCTGACTGCCTGCAAAATTCATCGCGGCGTTGTTGCCCATTACGTGCGCAGCGACCTGTGTCAGCGCCTCGGCCTGGGTCGGGTTCACCTTGCCGGGCATGATGGACGAGCCGGGCTCGTTCTCGGGCAGGATCAGTTCGCCAAGCCCCGAACGCGGGCCAGAGCCCAGAAAACGGATGTCGTTGGCGATCTTATAGCAGCTGCCCGCGATGGTCGCCAAAGCCCCGGACATAAAGACCATAGCGTCATGAGCGGCCAGCGCTTCGAACTTGTTTGGCGCAGTCACGAAGGGCAGGCCGGTGATCTGCGCCATATGACCCGCAACAGCTTCGCTCCAACCGTTTTGGGTGTTCAGGCCGGTGCCTACGGCGGTGCCGCCCTGCGCCAGCTCATAGATGCCGGGAAGCGCTGCGTGAACGCGTGCAATCCCCTGACGGATCTGGTGGGCATAACCGCTGAATTCCTGCCCCAGTGTCAGAGGCGTTGCATCCTGTGTATGGGTCCGGCCAATCTTGATGATGTCCTTGAACTCATCAGCCTTCTGCTCAAGACCAGAGGCCAGCTTTTCAAGCCCGGGCAGAAGGACGTCACGAACACTCATCGCCGTGGCAATGTGCATCGCAGTTGGAAAGGTGTCATTCGACGACTGACCCATGTTGCAGTGATCGTTCGGATGCACGGGGTCTTTTGAACCGATGACACCGCCCAGAATTTCGATGGCGCGGTTCGCGATGACCTCGTTCGAGTTCATGTTCGACTGGGTGCCGGAACCCGTCTGCCAGACGACCAGCGGAAAGTTGTCGTCAAACTGGCCGTCGATCACCTCACCCGCAGCCTGAATGATGGCATCGGCAATTCTGGCATCCAGCTTGCCGGTTGCCTTGTTCTCCATCGCGCAGGCTTGCTTGATCACGCCCAGCGCACGCACAATGGCAATGGGTTGTTTTTCCCAACCGATCGGAAAGTTCATGATCGAACGCTGCGTTTGCGCCCCCCAATACTTGTCGGCAGGAACCTCGAGCGGGCCAAAGCTGTCGGATTCGGTGCGGGTCTGAGACATCTGTCACTCCGTCTGGTATGCTGTTGTATGCCGTTTAGCCGCAGCTAAGCCGTGACGCAATCGGCCAGTTGCGCGCACCTTAAACCCAAGGGCGTCAAAGGTATAGGCGCGGGGTGCGTCACTTTTATTGTTATCGTCGGGGAATGTGCCATTGTGCGCGGCCCCCTCTCAGCTACAATAGGTTAGTAGCCGCCTTGGAGGACAAGATGTCGAATTTCCATCGCATTACGCTTGAAAAAGCTATCGTGTTATTTGCTGTCTGTGCTTTGTGGCTGTCCGTTTTGGGCGCATCTGCGCGCGCCGCGGACATTACCCCGTTCCTGGGGGATTATGTGGGCTCGGCAAATGTCGTGGATGCGGACGGAACCTCAACTCCAAGGGATATGAGCGTTTCAATTTTCGAGACCAAAAACGGGTTCAACGTCAGCTGGCAAACCACCACCTACAAGCTAGACGGGCGGGTAAAAGAACAGCAGTTCTCGATTGACTTCGTGCCCTCGGACCGCCCGGATGTGTTCTCGGCCGCGATGAAACGCAATGTGTTCGGTCATGAGGTTCCGCTGGACCCGATGAAAGGTGAACCCTTCGTATGGGGACGTATCGTTGGCGACACACTGACCGTGTTTTCGTTGTTCATCGACGTGGACGGCGGATATGAATTGCAGCAGTTCGACCGAACACTAGCCGAAGACGGGCTGAACCTGTCATTTTCACGCTTCATAGACGGCCAGAAATCCCGATCAGTCGAAACATTTCTGATGAAACGCTGAACCCCGCGCCGGGCGGGGCTCAAAGGCTTATTTGCGGAAGCTGTCCAGCGACACGACATCGGCGTCGTGATGTGCCTCTTCTTCCTCTTCGACCTCGATCAAGTCATCTGCAACATAATCGTCATCATCTTCGTCGTCCGGGCTTTCGAACCGCAGTCCAAATTCCACCGATGGATCGACAAAGGTCTTGATCGCGCCATAAGGAATATAGAGCGGTTCCGGCGCGTCCCCGAAATTGAGAGTAATGGCGAACCCGTTCTCTCCGACTTCGAGGTTTTCAAACCAGTGCTGCATGACGATTGTCATTTCTTCCGGATACCGGTCGCGCAGCCAATCCGCGATGTCCACGCCATCTTCGCGTGTGTCGAAGGTAATGAAAAAGTGATGCGCTCCGGGCAGACCGGATTTCGATACATCCGTCAGCACAGTCTTGATAAGCCCGCGCATGGCGGTGTGCATCAGGTTGCCATAGTCGATGCCTTGCGACATGTGTCATCCTCAAAAGTGGTTAAGCTCAGCATAGGGGTTTTGTTCGGAAACGAAAGGGCAGGTATGATCGGATTGATCAGATATTATGCGCAGCCAGCCCTGCCATTGACATCAGAACCAGCACCGTACCGATCCCCAATTTTAGTCTAAATATCAATATTCCAGCAATAAAGGTTAACGCAAGCGCCGGGATATCGAGCGAGGACAGTCGGGGCACGGGTATTGCCGCCGGACCCAAATTCATATCTGGCACCGATTCGAAAAGAACATTCAGGGCAAACCACACGGAAAGGTTGAGAATCACTCCGACAACAGCGGCGGTGATGCCGTGAAGGGCGGCAGAAAGGCGCGGACGCGTGGCCAGACGGTCAAGATAGGGGGCCGTCAGGAAAATCCACAAAAAGCAGGGCACGAACGTTGCCCATAGTGCGACAGCGCCCGCAGCAAGCGCCAGTGAGAATCCACCGTTGATCTGCCCCGCCAGCATGGCGACGAACTGCGTAACCAGTATCAATGGTCCGGGGGTGGTTTCCGCCAGCCCCAATCCGTCGATCATCTGGTCTGCACTGATCCAGTGGTACCGATCCACAACGGTTTGCGACATATAGGCCAGAACGGCATAGGCACCACCAAAGGTCACAACGGCCAGACGGGCAAAGAACCACCCCAAATCGCTGAGCAATTGATGCCCGCTGAGTGTCAACGCAACAAGCGGCCCCAGCCAAAGTGGCAACCAGATCGCTATCGTCCGGGCCGAGCGGGCAAGGTGCGGCGTGTCCTGAGCCGTGGCTGCCTCAGCGGGTCCTTGATGACGCAAATACCCCCACAGGGCCGCGATCAGAATGATCAGCGGGAAGGGCAGGTTGAACAGAAAGATCGACAGAAACGACAGGCCCGCGATGACACGATGTTCCATATCCGTCAGCGCCTTACCTGACAGCTTGCGCAGGGCTTGCAGGACGATCACGATGACGGTCGCCTTGATGCCGGTAAATGCGGATTGCACCAGTGGAACGTCGCCAAATGCTGAATAAAGCGCGACTAGAACAGCAATCACAAACGCCCCTGGCAAAACGAACAGGCTGCCCGCAATCAGCCCGCCCACGACACCGCGCAAGCGCCAGCCAGCATAGGTTGCCAATTGCATTGCCTCTGGACCGGGCAGCAACATGCACAAGGAAAGCGCGCGCAGATAGGTCTGTTCATCCAGCCAGGGCCTGCGCTCGACCAGTTCTTGATGCATCAGCGAGATCTGGGCGGCGGGGCCGCCAAATGACAACAGGCCGATCCGTCCGAATACCTTGAAAAGGTCCAGTGCCGAAGGTCTCATGCGCCATGACCCGATGGCCAGTCATGCTTTTCATCAAACCCGTCGCGTGCCCAGCGGAACAGAGCATCATAAAGGTGCAATCCGGCTTCAAGTTGAGCATGGTCATCGCGATACTGGCGGGACAAACCTACCGAGAACGCCAGCAACCCAGCGGCTTCCGGGGCCAGATCATGCTGGTCGGTATCCGCAGCGCGAATGATCCGGGCCATACGCTCAAGCGCCTCGGTTCGCAGGTCAAATGCCCGGATCATCGTGTCAAATGTGCAGCCGCTGTCCTGATGCGTCCAAAATGTACTCGGAACGTCAAAGGGGGTGGCATCAAAATGATCAACGACTCCCTGAACTTCTTCCGACGCGACGAAAAGGAACCGTGCCTTGCGGTCAACAAACCGGCGGATCAGCCAGGGGCAGGCGATGCGGTCAATTTTGGGTCTTTGGCGCGTAACCCACAATGTGCTGCCATTAACGCGCGCCGGTAATACCGACTGGGGGATCAACGGCGCCTCACGCTGTTCGTGCCACCCTTCAAACCCACCTTCCAGATGTTCGGCGTTTTTGCCCGCCCCTCGTAGCCAGGACGCTACCCCCTGACTGAGCTTTTTGCCCTTGTGGCAGATTATTACACAAGGGTCGTTACCAATCAGACGACTCATCGCGTCGATTTCCGTGTGCGGACAGCGAATTGATCCCGGAATCAGCCGCGGATCCTTACTGAAATCCGCATCAGTGCGTATATCGATCAGAACAGGCGCCTGAGGCGTTCCGATTAACCGGCTCAATTGGGTCGGTGTAATGGCGTTAAGAGCAGCCATAGCATGTCTCCTTTAGTCATTCGGATCCATGCGAAGCTTGGGCTGACGCCTCACGGGGTGTTCGCAAGCTGACCCCCTGAGTCAGTGCTACCGCGCAAGAACATAGGGGGTCAAGATTGCGGTTTGAACCGTCAGGACCAGTCGGGCCGCTGACCGGTCATGCACACGGGAAGGGTATCGGCGGGAAACTGACCCATCTCTTCAAAAAACGAGATGAAATCGAAATGATTATACGCTTCGACCATCTTATTGTCTTTGAACCGGGCCATGACCTGACCGGTCACCTCCAAAGGGGCACCGTTATCGGCCCGGCACGTCTGCACATGCAGGATTGCGGATACCCAATCGCCATTCTCGATGATCTTGGGCAAATCCACCTTGATATCCCCTAAGACATGACGAAACGCCGTGACGAGGTCCCGAAAATCGTCCGCACCCACCTGCATTTCGGGGATCAGCCCCTCGGCCATGGTTTCGGGTGCAAAGAACTGATCGATCGCCTCGGTGTTTCCGTTTTCCCAAACCTCAGAATACCAGGATCTGAGTATCTCTGAATTCGTCATCCCAACGCTCCTGTCCAACTGCGAACACGATGGCAAAAAGGAATGAACAAACTCTGAATCTGCGCAAGGGCGGCATAAATATCAGACATATTGGGGGGAAGTGCAGGTTTCTGTTGCCAGGTACCTGCGAACCCCGCCTTACGCGGCTAGGCGCAAGGACTTAAGTTTCGGTCTTGTTACTGCTTACGCAGCAACTGCAACCGGAGCACGATTGTCGTTTGCAATTGTACTGTTTTCGCCGGTAACGGTGGCAGACAGCCGAGACAAAGCTTACCCCTTTAGACGTTCGTCGATCCTGTTTCGGCCCCATGATCCTCAAACGAAGGATTTTGGTGGAGCCGCCGGGTACCGCCCCCGGGTCCGATCCGCTTATTACGAGCGCGTTTATGTCCATAGTCCCGAAGGACATCTCATATATAGGTGAGGTGAGCGGCGGATGCAAACCCGGATTGCACATCTTTGTTGTCTTTAATTACAGAGCGTTACGCGACCCTATTGAAGTTTCCAGCGATCAACCATATCACTAGCACCCGTTCGATTCCACCGAAAGTAGCTGCCTTCAAGAAAGGCGGGTTATCCAGCGCCAATGGCAGGAACTGGTCTAGCGCGGCACCGGCATTGATTACGCCCAAGGACAGTGTGTTCCGGCTCAAAGGAAAGCGATCAAACCGCCGACCACAGCCCCAAAAGACCAACCAAAACAAGGCTCAGCGCCCAGATGAGTTCAAGGTTGAACCAGCTGCGGGACAGGAAACGCAGCCCCAGCCAACGATAAACGGCGAAGGCCAGAAACCCTCCGCCCAGAACCATGGCGGCGGTATGCAAGGCCGCAACTCCCAGAACCAGCAGACCGTTTGTTGTCATGATTTTGGAAATCGCCTGATGACCGGCATCCAGTTCATCCAGCTGGCACAGGCCCAGATAGATCGGAACCAGCATAAGGGCGGCCCCGTGCGCAAGAGCCACGAGAAACGACCACAGAGCCAGTTTGCTGGGTGGTATACGCGACAGAAAACGGGGATGGCGGCGGGTGATTGCAATGTAAAGCCCCATCGCGATGACAATCAACGCAGCCCAGATGCGGATTTCCTTTTGATAATCGACCAGAACGGCCATCAGCGCAAAGGGCAGAAGGACACCCAGCATGGCAACGAAATGCCCACCGGCCAAGGCCGCCAGTGCGCGCCACAGGGCGGATTGGCGCTGCTCCATCAGGGCAGAGGAAACCGCCAGCGGCCAGCCCATCCCGGGGTTCAGCCCGTGATACGCGCCGCTCAGAACAACGGCCAGCCAAAGGCCAGCCGTTGATGTCATCAGGGTTTCCAATTCAGACCGAGGGGTAACAGAAACTGTCGGTTGAACAATCTCCGCCCTCCAGCCGGATTTGGTGGCTGCGATATCCTTTGGGGAAATCGACCCAGAATTTCGGGTCCAAAACCAGCCCGCCATTCTCGCCCACATCCGCCTTGACCATGGCCGCGCCGCCTTCTTCGGGATAGAACTGATCGTCCCACGTGGAATAAAGCGAATTGGTCCAATAGACGCGTTTACCATCGCGGCTGATCTCGACCATTTGCGGCCCATAGCCAAAAGTCTGACCGTTCGGATGTTTGGTCTTTTTGACAATCCCTCCGATTTCGACCTTCCCGGCAAGGGTCGGGTTCATCGGATCGGACACATCATATTGATGCATCTCGCCGGTGCCCCAGCAGGCGACATATAGGTATTTGTCATCCAGACTCAGGTCGATATCGGTGACCAGTGGTGGTACGGCGGCAAACCCCTTGAGAAGATCAGGAAGATCATCTGGATCAGCGGGTTGCGGGTCGATGGTGATCGTTTTCTTGGCTTCGAACGTGCCGTCGTCATTGCGCCACCACGTAAAGATTGCGCCTTGAAGGTTGGTGGTATCAACGACAACGCCGCAGAACCCGTGTTGTTTGACCGGGTCATGCGCGGGCCGGATTTCCAACGCCATCTGGTGGTTTTCGCCCAGATCGATGGTCTGAATATTGGTCCGGTTGCGCAGGTTCCAGAAATGGATGCGATGACCGTATTTGTTCGAAAGCAGATCGTCTGCCACCAGCCCGTTTTCAAATTGTGGGGGAAGGCCCCATTCGGAACTGACCATGTAATCGCGCGGCAGATTCCACCAGAAATCATAATGCTTGTCCTGCACGCCGCGCTCGATCTCATAGCGCCCGATGATCTCGAAGCTTTCACAATCCATGATGAAAATACCCGGAGGACCATCCGTGCCGTCCTCGCCGCCGCCGCCCAGCGTGCTGACATAGATGCCTTCCGGCCCGCAATGGATCGTGTGCGGTCGTGAATACCCGGTTTTATCAAAGACTTCCTCGGGTTCGATGATCTTGTGAATCTTCGCCTCAAGCGGGTTCTTTACATCGATGATGTATATCCGGCTAGAACGGATACCGGGGATGATCAGATAGCGACGTTCCAGAAACGCATGACCGCTGAGCGGTGACAGCGATGAGGAACAGGCATTCCAGCCGAAATGGTGAAACTCGTCGCCTTTTTCGGGCATGATCACCTGATGCACGATCTTCCCGAAATCGGCCGAGGTTGGATCGACATTCACAACTGCCAGCCCGTCAGGTTGCGAAAAATCGGGGCTGAGCATCAGCGTGAAAGCAAGCGTTTCAGCAGGGCCTTCCATTGCCAGCTTGGCTGACGGATAAAAGGTTGGGTCCGGTCTTTTGTTCATAACGTCCTCCCGTAAGTCATTGTCATTCAATTCATATTGAGAGTTCCGGTCTTGACGCCGGATGACATTCTGCCTGCTCGTACCTTTGCCTTTGAAAGTTTGTTTCCGTTTAAGCCCTCAGGCCGGTTTCCGTTTGCGTTCGGCCACATCGTGGGCCAGTTGCTGTGTGTAATGTTCCAGATCGACCAGCGCGGCGTCGACGGTATCTGCGTCTCTGGCCTCAAGCGCGTCTGCAATTCTGGTGTGCAATGCGATGATTTCTTCGCGCGAACGTGCCGTGAAGGTAATCATGTTCATCAAAGGCTGCATCGCCTCGACCGCGCCAGCCAGTTGATAGGACAGGACCGGGTTGTCGGCCCCGTCCACCAGGGCCCTGTGGAACGTGACGTCTGAGGCACAAAATGCCTCATCCGTCAGGCCGGGCTGGGACTGGCGAAAAATTTCCGCCCGCATCGTGGCAAGCTGATCCGCCGTTCGTCTTTGGGCAGACAGGGGGGCACAGGCGCGCTCCAGCGCATAGCGGGCCTCGCAGGCCGTATCAAAGCTGACCGCGTTCATCGACAGCAGCAGGGTCGAGGTTGTGATCTGCTGCGAATAGGCATCTTCGAAACTCAGGCGGTTCACGAACGCACCTCCGGTAGCGCCACGCTGCGTGCGGATCAGGGACTGCGCCGCCAGTCGTTTCAAAGCCTCACGCACCGTTGGGCGCGAGACCTGAAATTGCTCGGAAAGTTCCGCTTCCGAGGGCAGGCGCGCATCCACGATCAACTCGCCTGAAACAATGGCGTCCCGGATGGCTTGCGCAATCTGGGCAGACAGGTCGGCGGTTTTCCGAGGTGCGGTTTTCATGTTCAGAAGACCCTGAGCAAATTTTTATTTGTCTGACATTTAAAAGTCTGACATTTGAAAAGCAAGAGAGTTGAGTCGGGAGGCCGAAGTGAGTCGTACTTGGCTGCGCAGCGGAATGTGGCTGGGCTTTTATGTCCTGATCCTGTGGGCGTGGTGGGTCATGTTCGCGATGGGCCGCGACATGGACCTTGACCTGATTGGTCGTCCGGGGCCCATGGGGCAGGCGATGGCTGCGATGGACCCGCGCATGGATATGTACATGCCGATGGCCGAGTTTGGCACGCTGTTCTGGATGTGGGCGATCATGATGGCGGCCATGATGCTGCCGACACTTGTGCCAACCCTGCGCAGCTATGACGACCTGATCCGCGGTGCCAATGGCACCCGTGCCGGTTGGCTGGGTGTACTTGCAGGGTATTCGTTGGTTTGGGTCGGGTTTGCGGCTGTGATCGCGGGAACGCAGCGGGCCCTGCTGTTTGGTGGCGTGATTGATATGCTGGGCATTGCCAGGTCCGGCTGGGTTGCGGGCGGGTTGATGATCGTAGTTGGCGCGTTTCAGTTCTCGCGCGCCAAAGAGGTCTGCCATGGTGTGTGCCACGCCCCTATGGCCTATTTCCTGGGCCATTGGAGAACTGGATTTGCGGGCGGCGTCCGCATGGGGCTGGACCTTGGTGCCTTCTGCGTCGGATGCTGCTGGGGTTTCATGGCGCTTGGTTTTGTGGGCGGTGTCATGAGCCTTTTGTGGATGGGTCTTGCGACCCTATTCATGGTTTTGGAGAAACTTCCCCAGATCGGTCATGCTGTAACCCGACCGGTGGGATTTGTATTGATTGCGGGCGGTCTTGTCCTGCTCGTTTACCCTATTAACTACGGAGGATAAGCCAATGGCAAAGAACAGAAAACCGGATGCCGACCGGTTGCCCGTCAGCCAGCGTATCGACAGCCGGATGCCCAATCCCAAACGTCGCGAGATGAGCCCGACGGACTGGGCCATCAAGGGGGAGTTGATCCTGAACTGCTCGTGCGATGTGTTCTGTCCCTGCGTCGTTTCACTGGGCGCGCACCCTCCGACCGAAGGGCATTGTCATGCCTGGATGGGTATTGTCGTTGATGAGGGCCATTACGAGGGCGAGGACCTGTCGGGTCTGAATATCGGCCTGCTGGTCGATATTCCCGGCCGGATGGGCGAAGGCCAGTGGAAAGTGGCGGCTTACGTAGATGAGCGCGCCAGCGGCAAAGCCTATAACGGGCTGCTGCAAATCTTCAGCGGGCAGGCGGGCGGTACCACCGGTCTGTTCACCATGCTCGTCAGCGAAATCATCGGGGCCGAACGGGCGCCGGTTCAGATCGAGCGTGACGGCACCAAGCGCCGCATCATGATCGGCCGCAAGATTCAGGGTGAGATCGAGATGCTGGCGGGCAAAGACCCCGAACATCCCGTGATGGTTTCAAACTCAAAATACTGGATGGGTCCTGACATCATCGTGGCCCGCGGCACCAAGTCGAAAGTGCGCGACTACGGGCGCGTTTGGGATTTTGGCGGCAAGTCCGCTGAAATCTGTCCGATTGATTGGCACGGGCCCAAGTGATGATCTCAGGCGCACTTGCGCAAGAGATGGCGCGGTAAAATCACTGGCAAAACTCGCAGTTGGCCGAGTTTCTGCAATAGTTGTCGCATCAGAAACTGTCTGTTGCTTGGGCCAATCAAAAGGTGCTTAGTCGTAAAAGAGGTCGACATCACAATGTCTTACGAAAACTGTGTCATCCATTTCTTCAACCATCAGACCCACCACCGGGATCAATTGCACAAAATGCTGACCGAAGTTGGTTCGCAAACGCCCGTCAGCGACATCGTCTTTATGCCCAAGGAGGTTTGAATGCCGCAGATTTCCGCCTCTCGCCGCTTGCGGCGCACACCGTTTTCAGAAGGGGTCGAGGCCGCAGGGGTCAAGGGATACACGGTTTATAACCGTATGCTGTTGCCCACGGTCTTCGACAGCGTCGAAGCCGATTACCGGCACCTGAAATCCCACGTGCAGGTCTGGGATGTCGCATGCGAGCGGCAGATCGAGCTACGCGGACCGGACGCCGCGCGTCTGATGCAGATGCTGACCCCGCGCGATTTACGGGGGATGTTGCCGGGGCAATGTTTCTATGTCCCCATCGTGGACGAAACCGGAGGCATGCTGAATGACCCGGTTGCGGTAAAACTGTCCGAAGACCGCTGGTGGATTTCAATCGCTGACAGCGACCTGTTGTTGTGGGTCAAGGGAATCGCCGTTGGATATCGTCTGGATGTGCTGGTGGACGAACCGGATGTGTCACCTCTTGCTGTTCAGGGTCCCAAAGCCGACGACCTGATGGCGCGTGTCTTTGGCGACCGGGTGCGCGACATCCGGTTCTTCAAATTCGATATGTTCCAGTTTGAAGGTCGCGATCTGGCTGTGGCGCGATCCGGTTATTCCAAACAGGGCGGGTTCGAGATTTATGTGGAAGGCAGCGATATCGGCATGCCCCTGTGGAACGCCCTGTTTGCAGCAGGGGAAGATTTGCAGGTGCGCGCCGGATGCCCGAACGTGATCGAACGGATTGAAGGTGGTCTGCTGTCTTATGGCAATGACATGACCGACAACAACACCCCGCATGAGTGCGGTTTGGGCAAGTTCTGCAACACACATACTGCGATTGGCTGTATCGGTCGGGACGCGTTGCTGCGTGTGGCCAAGGAAGGGCCTGTTCAGCAAATCCGCCCCGTCGCCATTGCCGGCGATCCTGTACCGGGCTGCGACCGCCCATGGGGCCTTTACGCGGACGGCAAGCGTGTGGGGCAGGTGACCTCGGCCGCGTGGTCACCCGATTTCAACACCAACGTCGCCATTGGCATGGTACGCCTGAGCCATTGGGATGCGGGAACGGAGCTGGACGTAGAAACACCAGATGGAATGCGCCGCGCGACCGTGCAGCCGCATTTCTGGATTTAAAGGGGGGTTTTGGGGGCGCTGCCCCCGTCGCTGCGCGACTCCCCCGGGATATTTGGGGCCAGGTGAAACAACGGGCCGGTTACAGAAACACGAAAGGAATTGAGAGATGTTCAATGCACTTGTGATGGACAAGGACGAAGAAAGCGGTTTGGCGAGCGCGTCGGTCAGGCAACTCACGCTGGATGATCTGCCGCATGGCGACGTCACGGTCGCGGTTGAATATTCCACAGTGAACTACAAGGACGGTCTGTGTCTGTCCCCCAAGGGGGGCGGTTTGGTGCGGGCGTATCCGCATGTCCCCGGAATTGATTATGCCGGTACTGTCGAGGCATCGACCGATGCGCGTTACAAGCCGGGTGACAAGGTTGTTCTGACCGGGTGGCGGGTAGGCGAGGCGCATTGGGGTGGTTATTCGCAGAAAGCCAGTGCCAAGGCGGACTGGCTGGTTCCTCTGCCGGATGGGCTTGATACCCGGCAGGCGATGGCTGTTGGTACCGCCGGGTTTACCGCGATGCTGGCCGTGATGGCGTTGGAGGATCACGGGCTGACCCCCGATCGCGGCCCGGTTCTGGTAACCGGGGCGGCCGGTGGTGTCGGGTCGGTGGCCACTGCCATTCTGGGTCATCTCGGCTATCAGGTGGCTGCCGTGACCGGGCGACCCGAAACCGGAGATTATCTGAAATCGCTGGGTGCAACGACAATAGTGCCCCGCGATGAGCTGAATGAGACTACCAAGCGCCCGTTGGAAAGTGAAACCTGGGCGGGTTGCGTGGATGCCGTGGGCGGTGCGATGCTGGCGCGTGTGCTTGGGCAAATGAAATACGGCTGCTCGGTCGCGGCCGTGGGTCTGGCGGGCGGTGCGGCGTTGCCTGCAACGGTGATTCCTTTCCTGCTGCGCGGTGTGAACCTTCTTGGCATCGACAGTGTCATGCAACCCTATGAAAACCGGGTTCGTGCCTGGCAAAGGATCGCAACCGACCTGCCCATGGACAAGCTCGAGTCGATGGTTCAACCGGCGGCCTTGTTTGATCTTCCGCAACTGGGTGCCGATATCCTGAAAGGGCAGGTCAAAGGGCGCGTTGTTGTCGATTTGAATGCCTGAGCGCAGATGACAGCCTAAACCCGATACGATGCCGTGTCGGGTTTTGCGAAGGTGCGTTTGGTACAAATTGATCGCAACACCTCTGGCCATTGGTACAAAACCGCCTCATGATTGCTATACATCCCAAATGTGATGGCGTAAGACCCATCCAAAGAGTACCTGAATACGGGGAGTGAGCAGCATGTCTGACGACTTCGAACTGGACACCGATGACCTGAAACGCCGCATGGATGGCGCAATGGCCAATCTGAGAACCGAATTTGCCTCGCTGAGAACCGGGCGCGCATCGGCTTCGATGCTTGAGCCTATTATGGTAGACGCTTACGGCTCGACGACACCGATCAACCAGGTGGGCACCGTCAACGTCCCAGAGCCGCGCATGGTCACTATAAATGTGTGGGATAAGTCATTGGTAGGAAAGGTTGAAAAGGCCATTCGCGAAAGCGGATTGGGCATCAACCCGCAGCTGAACGGCACAATCATAATGCTGCCGATTCCCGAGTTGAACGAAGAGCGTCGCCGTGAACTGGGCAAGGTCGCTGGCCAATATGCGGAAAGCGCCCGGATCGCGATCCGCAATGTGCGCCGGGACGGCATGGATCAGATCAAGAAGGCAAAAGCGGACGGTATGTCTGAAGACGACCAGAAGCTGTGGGAAAGCGAAGTGCAGGATCTGACGGATGCGATGATCAAGGCTGTAGATGCGGCGCTTGAAACCAAGCAAACTGAAATCATGCAGGTCTGATCTGGTCTGATGCCGAAAGATCCCCAAACCGATCCGGTCTGCGGCCCGCGCCATGTCGCTATCATCATGGATGGCAATGGCCGCTGGGCGCAGGCGCGTGGTCGCCCCAGGCTGTTTGGGCACCATGCCGGTGCGCGGCGTGTTCGCGAGGTTGTCGAGGCCTGTCCACATCTGGGGATCAAGTACCTGACTGTGTTTGCATTCTCGACCGAGAACTGGAAGCGAACGCAGGTTGAGGTGGCCGGGTTGATGAGCCTGTTTCGGCGCTACATCATCAAGGAGACACGGACCCTGGCAGATAATGGCATCCGGGTTCGGTTCATAGGTGATCGGGTAAGGTTGGATTCAAAACTGATCGAATTGATGGATTCACTGGAAGAAGAAACCAAGGACAACGACCTTGTTCATCTGACGGTCGCCCTGAATTATGGCGGTCGGGACGAAGTAGCGCGCGCCACCAAACGTCTCGCGCGGGATGTGGCCGACGGGCAGCTTAAACCCGAGGATGTGGATGAAGAAACGTTGCCTAAGTATCTGGATACACGCGTTCTTCCGGATCCCGACCTTGTCATTCGAACCAGTGGCGAAGCACGGATTTCAAATTTTCTGCTGTGGCAGTCCGCCTATTCCGAGTATGAATTTATAGATACGTTGTGGCCGGATTTCACCGCGGCAGAACTCGAAAGGCTATGTCGCAACTATGGGGCCAGAGAGCGCCGGTACGGGGCGGTTCTGGCATGAGTGATGGCCGGTGGTCTGATCTGACGAGTCGGGTCCTTTCTGCCGCCGTTCTGGTTGCGATAGGGGCCATCGAAGTCTGGCTTGGCGGTCTCTGGTTCGAGGTCTTCATTGCAGCTGCTTGTGGCCTGATGACCTGGGAACTGGTCCGGATGATTGACCCTGAAAGCCAGGGTGTGGCCGTGCAGTTGGGCGTTCTGACTGCGTTTGCCGTTATCCTCAGCTACCACCTGCCGGCGCTATACACGCTCCCTGTCGTGCTTGCGCCAGCTTTGGTGGGTATGGGACAGATCGGTCGTTCGAAAACCTTATACGGCTTGTTCGCGGTCTGGATTGTTGCGGCTGGTCTGGGATTCATTTCCATTCGCGAAAACTCGGGATTTGGCTGGATGGTCTGGCTGATAGCGGTGGTGGTGGCCACGGATGTGGCGGGCTATTTTGTGGGCAAAATGGTCGGAGGGCCCAAGTTCTGGCCAAAGGTCAGCCCCAAGAAAACATGGTCTGGAACGGCAGGCGGATGGGCTGCCGCGGCCTGTGTCGGTATCGCCTTCGCAAGCCACGCGGGTTTCGGATTTGCCTTTGTTGTTGTTTCCGTTTTCGCATCAATGGCCAGCCAGGCGGGTGACATAATCGAAAGCGCGATCAAACGTAAGTTCGGGGTCAAGGACAGTTCGAACCTGATCCCCGGCCATGGCGGCTTTCTGGATCGGTTCGACGGCATGATGGGGGCTGCGGTGTTTGTTCTGATCGCAGGGCTTCTGTACACGCCGGGTGAGATGTAATGCGACGGATTTCCGTTCTTGGCGCCACGGGTTCGATCGGGCAAAACACGCTTGATCTGATTTCGCGTAATCCCGAAGGCTATGATGTGGTGGCGCTTACCGGCGGTGCGAATATTCAACAACTTGCCGATGACGCTCGTCGGTTGCGCGCCGATCTGGCTGTCACGGCACACGAAGACAGGTTGGAGGACCTGCGCGTCGCCTTGGCAGGCAGTGGGGTCGAAGTGGCGGCCGGGCCGCACGCAATTGCCGAGGCTGCCGCGCGTCCGGCGGATTGGGTCATGTCAGCAATCGTCGGGGCAGCGGGCCTTGCGCCTGGGATCGAAGCCCTGAAACAAGGGACGACACTGGCCTTGGCCAACAAGGAAACACTGGTCTGCGCCGGATCACTGGTTCTGGAAACTGCAAAAAACCATGACGCGCGTTTGCTTCCGGTCGACAGTGAGCATTCTGCCGTGTTTCAGGCGCTGGTTGGCGAAGATATCAAAACGGTCGAACGCGTGATTATCACCGCAAGTGGCGGAGCGTTCCGCGACTGGCCGCTGAAGGATCTGGCAAACGCCACCGTCGAACAAGCGTCCAGCCATCCGAATTGGGATATGGGACAGCGGATCACAATCGACAGTGCCTCGATGTTCAACAAGGCGTTGGAAGTAATAGAAACAAAAGAATATTTCGGAGTATCTCCGGATCAAATCGAAGTTTTGGTTCATCCCGAATCCATTGTCCATGCAATGGTCGGGTTTCGAGATGGCGCAATGATGGCACATATGGGCGCCCCCGATATGCGCCATGCCATAGGGTATGCGTTGCACTGGCCGGAAAGGCAGAAGCTGCCGGTTCAGCGGCTGGACCTGGCAAAGCTGGCTCAGCTGCGCTTTAACGAACCGGATCTCACACGCTATCCAGCCCTAAAACTTGCTTGGGACGTTATGGAGCGCGGTGGGCTGGCCGGCGCGGTATTCAATGCCGCCAAGGAACGCGCGCTGGATCACTTCATTGCGCGCCGGATCGGCTTTCTTGATATGGCGGACACCGTTTCTGCCGTATTGGACAGGTTTGACGCAACGGGTGGCCTTATTGATGCCCCGATGACACTTGATAACGTACAGCAAACCGACCATCTGGCACGTCAGTGGGTCGATAACACTGTGATGGAACGAGCAGGATAGAATTTTGGACGTACTTTCCCTGATCCCGCAATTCGGCAATCTGCTGTGGACGATTGTTGCCTTTGTTATTGCGCTGTCGGTCATTGTGGCCGTGCATGAATATGGCCACTACATTGTGGGCAGGTGGTCGGGTATCCATGCCGAAGTCTTCTCGCTCGGGTTCGGGCCGGTGCTCTGGAGCCGCAAGGATAAGCGCGGAACCAAGTGGCAGATCGCAGCATTGCCTTTTGGTGGATATGTAAAGTTTCTGGGCGATGCCAATGCGGCCTCGGGCAAGGATGAAGAGGCGATGGAAGACATCGCGACCCAAAATCCTGAGGAGTTGCGCCGCACCATGCACGGCGCCCCGCTATGGGCACGGGCAGCAACTGTCGCGGCTGGCCCGGTCTTTAATTTCGCCATGTCCATTCTGGTTTTTGGCCTGATCTTCTGGTCACAGGGCGTTTCGCGTGAACCCCTGACCGTTGGCGCGTTGCAGCCTTTGCCAGGCACCGTGCAGGAATTGCGCGAGGGAGATGTGATTACGGCTATCGCCGGTCGTCCGACACCGGACTATGACGAAGAAGTCGCATGGAAGGAATTCATCGACCAACTGCCTGTTCAACCGGTTCTGGATTATTCCGTGATCCGCGATGGCCACCCCCTTGAGGTTCAGGCCCCCTGGATGCTTCCGCCGCTGATCCGTCAGGTTGCTCCGCGTAGCGCGGCTATGGATATCCAACTGAAGCAAGGGGATGTCATCACCTCGGTCAATGGTGAACCGATCTTTGCCTTCGAACAGCTAAAGGATCATGTCGAAGGATCGGACGGCCGCGTCTTGCTGCTTGAAGTCTGGCGGGATGGGTCCGAGTTGGAATTTGCCCTAGCGCCCCGGCGCACGGATGAACCGCAGCCTGATGGTGGTTTTGTCACCCATTGGCGCATCGGAATCGTCGGTGGCATGATGCTGGAGCCTGCTACGGTACCGGCTGGTCTTTTCGATTCCCTAAAGGGCGGTGTCATCCAGACAGGCCGCATCATCGAAGGGTCCTTGTCCGGCATGTGGCACATGGTGACGGGCGCAATCAGCACCTGCAACATCTCGGGGCCAATCGGAATTGCCGAAACCTCGGGGGCGATGGCCAGCCAGGGGGCGCAGAACTTTATCTTCTTCATTGCTGTCCTTTCGACGGCCGTAGGCTTGTTGAACCTGTTTCCCATTCCGGCGCTGGATGGCGGGCATCTGATTTTCTACGCCTACGAGGCCATTGCCGGGAAACCACCCAGCGACCGGGCGTTGCGCATACTCATGGGCATTGGAATTGCGATCATTCTGACGCTGATGCTGTTTTCGGTCAGCAACGACCTGTTCTGCTGAATGTGGCGGCTGGAGCAAATTCCAGCCGCATTCCCGCCATATTTCAGCGCTACAGTATTCCCGTCAAAAGGGAACAGTCATGTCCAAAACGCTGAAAAAATCGTATCAAAGCTTTAGCTTCCTGTTCATGTTGAATTGGGACGTTATGCTGAGCTTTGCCGTTACAGCGTTGGCAATGGCTGGGGCCGCCTATCTGGCGGGAATGTGATTCTCGGGAAAATCGTAGGTCTGTTGTCCCGTGGCTGTCTGCCTGACTGCTTCGATATCGCCTTTTGACAAGCTCATTCAATCCCGTTACTCAGCATTAAAGTCTCAAAATTCTGGGTAGAGCATAAAATGACTGACAGGCGAGACGCAGGCACATCCTGCGGGGGGCATAAGCCGATAAACAATATTTTGTGGCAGGCGCTAACGGTTTTTTTCCTTTTTGTTGCGGTAAGCTTACTGGCGTTTCCACATGCGGCATCGGCGCAAAGCTACACGATCAACTCGTTTGATGTTGAGGGGAATCGCCGGATCGAAACCGGGACAATCATCGCTCGTACCGGAATAGAACCGGGCCAGACCGTAACGGCCGGACAGCTTAACGATGCCTATCAGCGTTTGCTTGACAGTGGTGTATTTGAAACAGTCGAACTGACACCGCGCGGCACGACTCTGGTCATTCAGGTTCAGGAATACCCAACGATCAACCAGATCAGCATTGAAGGGAATGCTCGCGTCAAAGACGACGTTCTTCTGGACGTGATCTCGTCGCAACCACGCCGGGTTTTTACGCCTCAGGCGGCCGAAGCGGATGCTGACACGATCGCCGAAGTGTATTCGGCCCAGGGTCGTGTCGCGGCAACTGTCATTCCTCGCATCATCCGTCGCAGCGACAACCGGGTCGATCTGGTCTTTGAAGTGGCAGAAGGCACGACCATTGAGGTCGAGCGCGTCAGCTTTGTCGGCAACCGCGCCTTTTCGGACCGGAGGCTGCGCCGGGTACTGGAAACCAAACAGGCAACGTTTCTGCGGACATTCTTCCGCAACGACACGTTTATCGGCGACCGCATCGAATTCGACAAACAAGTCATTCGTGATTTCTACCTGTCGCGGGGCTATATCGATTTCCGTGTGAACAGCGCCAACGTCGAATTTACCCGCGAACGGGATGCCTTCTTTCTGGTGATGAACGTCACCGAAGGCCAAAAGTTCTCGTTTGGAAAGATAACGACGGTTAGCGAAATCGCCGGGGTCGATGCGGCGCCGTATCAGGATGCGCTGAAAATCAAACCTGGCGTGACCTATACGCCGACGCTGGTGGAAAACTCGATCGCGCGGCAAGAGCGCCTTGGGACGAAGCAGGGCGTTGATTTCCTGCGTGTTGAACCGCGTGTGACGCGCAATGACCGAGATCTTACCCTGGACGTCGAATTTGTTCTGACGAAGGGTCCGCGTATTTTTGTTGAGCGGATCGATATCGAAGGCAACACCACCACGCTGGACCGTGTGATCCGCCGTCAGTTCGACACCGTCGAAGGTGACCCGTTCAACCCGCGTGAAATCCGTCAGGCCGCGGAACGCATCAATGCGCTTGGGTTCTTTGCGGTTGCGGAAGTTGAGCCTCGGGAAGGGTCGTCACCCAGCCAGGTCATTCTGGATGTTGATGTCGAAGAACAGCCTACAGGCTCTCTGAGCCTTGGCGGCAGCTACTCGGTCACAGACGGCTTCGGGATTGCAATCGGCCTGAACGAGTCGAACTTCCTGGGACGCGGTCAGAATCTTGGTGTGTCCATCTCGACAGCACAGGATTCAGAACAGTACACGATTAACTTTACCGAGCCCTATTTGCTGGGCCGAAAGCTGCGTTTCGACCTTGGACTGGGTCTGTCGGCAACCAATTCCGGCTTTGCAAGTTACGACACGAGCTCGTTGTTTTTCACACCTCAACTGACCTATGCAATCGGCGAACTTTCTGCTCTTCGGTTGCGCTATGACTGGGACCGCAGCGAGATGACCCAGCAGAGCGATCAGGTCAACGGTGCGGTGATTGCGTCTGAGATTGCGCAGGGGAAACGGACATCCAGCTCGCTGGGACTGTCATACATCTATGACAGCCGGATCGGTGGTCTGGACCCGAATTCAGGCGTTCTGTTCGAGGTTGGCGTCGACGCGGCGGGTCTTGGTGGCGATAACAAATACTTCAAAACCACCGCTCGCGGGATCGCCCAAACACGGGTCTGGAACGAAGAAGTCGTTCTGCGTGCAACACTGGAACTGGGTGCGTTTAATTGGACTGGCGATGGTTTCAGCCGCGCTGTTGACCGCTTTGTTTTGGGGCCTCGTACCTTCCGCGGGTTTGAACCGGCCGGTATTGGCCCGCGTGATTTGTCCAATGGCCAGGATGATGCCATCGGTGGCAACTATTACTGGGTCGCGCGTTTTGAAACCGATTTCCCCTTGGGTCTGCCCGAGGAGCTGGGCCTGCGGGGCGGTCTGTTCTATGATGTTGGAAACCTATACAACATCAACGATGTGAACACCGCAGGGGCAAATATCGTTGGTGCAGACGGGTCCATTCGTCACGTAATCGGCATCTCGGTCCTATGGGAAACACCGTTTGGACCTTTGCAGTTCAACTTCTCGAAGGCTCTGAAAAAGGAAACGTTCGACAAGGAACAGAACTTTGACCTGACCATTCAGGCTCGGTTCTGATCTGCGATGACGAACAGGTTCTTTACCTTGATACAGGGCCCGCTTTGGGCCCTGTGTGCATTTCTGATGCTGTTTCAGGCCCCTTCGGCTGAAGCACAGCAACTGGGTGTTCCGCAAGCCAGCGTGGTCACATTGTCCGGCGAGCAGCTGTTCAAGAACTCGGCATTCGGGCAGCGCGTGCTGCGCGAGATCGAAAAAGAAAGCGCGATGCTTGCGGAAGAAAATGAGCGGATCGTCGCGGAACTCAGCCGCGAGGAAAAAGACCTGACTGAAAAGCGTGCAACCATGCCAGCCGAAGAGTTTCGACCTCTGGCCGAAGCGTTCGATGTCAAGGTGCAGTCCCACCGTGACGGGCAAAGAGCAAAGCTTGACGCGTTGGCGCGTCGCAGCGAAGAGGCGCAACAGACGTTCTTTGAAATAGTTCGACCGATCCTTGTTGATTTGCTGCGCGAATTTGGGGCCAGCGTGATCATCGAACGTTCCAATGTCGTTGTAAGCACGTCAGATATCACAGAAGCTGCGATAACCCGTGTAAACACGGCAATTGGCGATGGCAGCGGGCTGCAAAAAGACAAGAGCGAATAGGTTCGCTTGCCCTTACGAGGCTGTATTGCTAACCACGCTGAAAAAGAAACATTCAGAACGGGATACCTGCATCATGACAACGGAACCCAAAAGCGCCGATATTCAGTTGATCCAAAGGATCCTGCCGCATCGTTATCCGTTTTTGCTGGTCGATAAGGTGGTTGACATCTCTGGCTATCAATCGGCCCGCGGTATCAAGAACGTCACCATGAACGAGCCGCATTTCCAGGGGCATTTTCCGGGAACTCCGATCATGCCAGGTGTTACCATCGTTGAGGCGATGGCGCAGACCGCAGGCGTGATGCTGGGCGTGGGTATGGATGTCATCGACACCGAGTTGCTGATCTATTTCATGAGCATCGACAAGTGTAAATTCCGCCGGAAAGTTGTTCCTGGCGACGTGCTAGAAATGCATGTCGAAACGGTTCGCGGCAAGAAGGGTGGGAAGCTTTTCAAATTCAACGGCCGCGCAACTGTTGATGGTGAAGTAGCCGCCGAGGCAGAATTCTCGGCCTATGTCGATTGGGATATGGAAAAAACAACATGAGCGGTATCCATCCCAGCGCGATTATCGAAGATGGGGCGCAGATCGGGCAGGATTGCATCATCGGTCCTTTCAGCTATGTGGGCGCCAATGTAAAACTGGCTGATCGGGTCGAGTTGAAGTCTCATGTCGTTGTGACCGGTGATACATCGATTGGCGAAGACACCGTGATCTTTAATTTTTCGGTGATCGGTGAGATTCCTCAGGACCTGAAATTCGGCGGTGAAAATACGCGCCTTGAAATCGGTCAGCGCAACCGCATTCGCGAGCATGTAACGATCAACACCGGAACCGAAGGCGGCGGTGGCGTAACCCGGATCGGGGATGATTGCCTGCTGATGGCAGGTGTTCATGTGGCCCATGACGTGCAGATCGGCAACCGGGTAATCATGGTGAACCACGCGGGCGCAGCCGGTCACTGTATCGTCGAGGATGAAGTAATCATCGGTGGCATTTCGGGCCTGCACCAGTGGGTGCGCGTTGGACGTGGGGCGATCATCGGTGCGCTCACCATGGTGCCCAAAGACGTCATTCCCTACGGACTGGTACAAGCATCCAGGGGTGAGCTTGAAGGTCTGAACCTCGTGGGTCTCAAGCGTAAAGGTGTTTCGCGCGAAGACATCTCGGCATTGCGTGCCGCGTTCAAGGAGTTGTCTGAAGGCGAAGGAACGTTCATGGATCGCGCCAACCGTCTTGGTCAGGGTAACGACAGCGACTATGTGCAGCGGATCGTTGATTTTGTCACCGGACACAGCGATCGGTCGTTCCTGACACCGAGGAAATAGGAACATGCTTGCGTTGATTGCGGGAACCGGGGCGCTGCCGACCGAATTGGTTGCCCAATTGGCGGAACGTCCGCTGATCTGCGCGATGGAAGGTTTCCTGCCGGATGATCTGGTCGCAGATATCGTGTTTCCGCTTGAACAGCTTGGCAGTTTTATCGCCGGGCTTCAGGCGAAGGGCGTGACCGAGATCTGCATGGCCGGCGCAGTTCGGCGCCCGAAGGTTGATCCTAAACGTATTGACGCGGCAACGATGCCATTGGTTCCGGTGATCCAGCAGGCCATGCTGTCGGGTGATGACGGAGCATTGCGGGCTGTCATTGGCCTGTTGGAAGGCGCAGGATTGCGGGTGTCTGCCGCGCATGAAATCGCCCCTGGCCTGTTGCCGCCTTTGGGCTGTCTGACTGATGTGCACCCATCCGAGAGTGATATGGCAGATGCAGACCGCGCTGCCGGAATTCTGCGGGCCATGGGAACTGCGGATATAGGTCAGGCCTGTGCCGTTTTAAAAGGGCAGGTGTTGGCAATCGAAGGCATCTTTGGAACCGCCTGGATGCTTCAGTCCCTGACACAACGCCCGGATGCGGGGGGCGGCATACTGTTCAAAGGTCCAAAACCCGATCAGGACCGTCGTGCCGACCTGCCCGTCATAGGACCGGATACCATCACGGATGCGGTCGCGGCAGGCTTGTCTGGCATCGTTCTGGAAAAGGGCGGTGTGCTGGTTTTGGAAAAAGAACAGGTCATCGCCGAATGTAACCGTCTTGGGCTGTTCCTGTATATTCGCGAGCGAGCGGTCTGATGCGTGTTTTTCTGGTCGCCGGTGAACCTTCGGGCGACCGGCTGGGCGCCGCGTTGATGGAGGGGCTGAAGACCCTGATCCCCGATATTGAATTCGACGGGGTGGGCGGACCTTTGATGGCGGTTCAGGGGCTGACCAGCCGGTTTCCGATGTCGGAACTTTCGGTGATGGGTTTGATCGAGGTTCTGCCGAAGTTTTTCCACCTCAAGCGTCGAATCTCGGAGACCGCGCAAGCAGTGTTGGACACGCGGCCGGACGTTCTGATAACCATCGACAGCCCCGATTTCAGCCTGCGTGTCGCCAAAATCGTCAAAGCCGCCAGTGATATCCGCACCGTGCATTACGTCGCGCCCAGTGTCTGGGCCTGGCGTCCGGGGCGAGCGGATAAAATGGCAAAGGTCATCGACCATGTGCTGGCACTGCTTCCGTTCGAGCCGCCATACATGGAGCGGGCAGGGATGGAGTGTGACTTTGTTGGCCATCCAGTTGCCAGCGAACCGACGGCAACACAGGCTGAGATTGCAGCAATCCGGAGCAGGTACGACCTAGGGGATGCACCAGTCCTGCTGGCTCTGCCCGGATCGCGCCGGGGTGAGATCGAGCGTCTGGCAGACACGTTTGGTGAGGCATTGCGGCTGTTTTTGACGGATCATCCCAGTTATCGCGTCGTGGTTCCAACCGTAGGTGCAACAACTGATCTGGTCAACGATATGACGCAAAACTGGCCGGGCGCACCAATAGTGCTCGACCCGCGCCAAATCGGGGCCGGGCAAGCCACCATCGAAAAACGCGCGGCCTTTGGCACAGCACGTATTGCGCTGGCCGCTTCGGGTACGGTTTCTTTGGAACTGGCCGCGCAGAATACACCCATGGTGATCGCCTACAAGCTCAATTGGCTGACCCAGAAAATGGCTGAACGCATGGTCAAGCTGGACACTGTTACATTGGTCAACCTGGTATCTGAAACACGCGCCGTGCCTGAATGCCTGCTGAACGATTGCCAGCCAGAAAAGATCGCCAAGTCCCTGCATGATGTGACCAATGCCCCCGACGCTCAGCAACTTGCGATGAACCTGACAATGGAAAGGTTGGGGCGCGGAGGAGAAGCTCCGGGATTGCGGGCGGCACGAGCTGTGCTGGACAGAATGCAGATTGAGCATGCTTGATCACACGCTGTTCGCCGCTTCAGCCGGGATTGCCATGATTTCCACCAATCTGGACAATCTGGCCGTCTTGCTGGGTTTGATACTGGTGATCGAGCAGCGCCGCGCCATCATTGGCTTTGCCGTCGCGCAAACAATTGTTCTGACATTGGCCATGACCGTCGCTTTGGGCGTTGACCAGAGCGGCGCGCCGTTTTGGATCGGGTTTCTGGGTCTTGTGCCACTGGCCTTTGGTCTGCGCGGTATCTGGAGGCAGCTTTTCGGGGCCAATTCTGAAGGAACCGAGGCAAAAGGGGCCGTGACCTCGGTGGTTACCCTGTTCCTGAGCCTGTCGATTGACAGTTTCGCGGTCATGACACCGTTATTGGCGGATTCTACCCCCTCATACCGCGTTGCCGCCTTGATTGGCGCAGCACTGGCCGCTTCCGTGCTGGTCCTTACCGCCGCCTGGGGCGCCCCTCGGGCCAAAAGCCTGGGGCCACGCGTCGCCCGAATGGATAGGGTCGCCCCATATATCATGGTCTGCGTTGGGCTCTATATCCTCTTCAATTCGCCTACGGACGCCCTGTAAGAAATTTGTTCCGGCGTTCCGTCTCGGGTTTGTGATCCGCGACCGTCTGTTGCAGCGGTGCGGACTTAAAGTATCCTCTCTAAAAAAGGAGCTTTCATCATGACCCGCATTCCCCCTTTGTCAGACGCCGAGATGGCAGACGAGACACGCGCGTCTCATGCGGCTTTGGGCGCTTATGGTCCGTTCGACAATTGGGCCCGGGTCACCGCACATTGTCCACCGGTTCTGGAACATGTCGCAGGGATGCTAACAGCGTTACGGGAACAGCAGACCTTGCCGCGTCGTGCGCTGGAACTGGCCATGGTGACGGTTTCCAAACTGAACGCCTGTGACTACTGCGTCTCGCATCATACTCCGCTGTTGACAGTTGCTGGTCTCAGCCCCGAAGGCGCGGCGCGTTTGCCAGATGTTGACAACCACCCCGAGCTGGACGCGTGCGACAAGGCCGTCGTGCGATACGCCGAGGCGGTAACGACACGATCAGGCCGCATGCGCGACGCCGAGGTTTCCAACTTGCGGGATTGGTTCAGCGATGCCCAGATTGTCGAGTTAACCTGGCGCATCGCTTTGTGCGGTGCATTCAACCGGTTCAACGATGCGCTTCAGATCCAGATCGAACCGGAGGTTGAACCGGTTTCAGCCTAGTACCCGCGCCAGATCCAACCGCCGCCAAAGATGCGGCTGCCTTCTGAGGCATAGAAGACGCAGGCCTGACCGGGCGAGATGCCTTCTTCGGGTGTCAGCAATTCAACCTCAGCAGTGGTGTCGGACAGCGGTCGAATAATGGCTTCACGCGGGGGGCGGGTCGAACGGACCTTGACTGACAGGTGCCATTCTTCGCGAGAAGTGAAGGGTTCATCGCCCAGCCAGTTGATCTCACGCACGGGGACGACACGCGTTGCCAGCATCTCTTTGGGGCCGACAACGACCTGTTTCTTGTCCACGTCCAGCTTGACCACATAAAGCGGTTCGCTCAGACCGCCGATGCCCAAGCCGCGCCTTTGGCCGATCGTGTAATGGATCACACCGTTATGCTGTGCCAGAACGCGGCCATCGGCATGAACAATCTCGCCCGGCTCTGCAGCACCGGGGCGCAGCTTTTCTATAACGCTGGCATAATTGCCATCGGGCACAAAGCAGATGTCCTGACTGTCAGGCTTGTCCGCCACAGACAACCCATATTGAGCCGCCATTTCGCGGGTCGCGTCTTTTGAGGGCAGGTGGCCAAGCGGGAAGCGCAGGAAATCAAGCTGTTCCGGCGTTGTCGAGAACAGGAAATAGGATTGATCCCGGTTGGCATCTTCCGCGCTGTGCAGTTCCGGGCCGTTTGGCCCCATCTTGCGCTGGATATAGTGCCCGGTGGCCATACAGTCAGCCTCAAGATCCTTGGCGGTTTCCAGCAGGTCCTTGAATTTTACCCGCTCGTTGCAGCGAATGCAGGGTACGGGTGTTGCGCCTGCCAGATAGCTTTCTGCAAACTCATCGATCACCGCGTCCTTGAAGATGTTTTCGTAGTCCAGAACATAGTGGGGAAACCCACGCTCTTCTGCCACGCGGCGCGCATCGTGGATATCGATCCCGGCACAGCACGCCCCTTTCTTGGCCAGAGCCGCTCCATGATCATAGAGTTGCAGTGTCACACCGACCACGTCATAGCCCTGATCGGCCAGATAGGCTGCGACAACAGAGCTATCGACGCCCCCCGACATGGCCACAACCACCCGCGTTTCCGAGGGCGGTTTGGCAAAGCCAAGCGAGTTCAGCGGGGTCTCGGTGTCGAGGGCCATTGGCGGTTCCTGTCCGGGTTAAGAAAGACCGGCAGAATATAGGAAAATTCTACACACTCTCAAGAGGCGGTTTCATACGACCTTAAGTAGGCTGGTGCCAGCTTTGATGCAGCAAAGAGGGTAAAGCGATGTATTTGCACAAAGTGGAAGGGCCAAGGTCTGTTTCTCTGCCGGATGGGTCCATACTGACACGCGCCGATCTGCCGCCGTCAAGCACACGGCGGTGGGTGGCCTCGCGCAAGATTCTGGTCGTGCGTGGGGTACTTTACGGGCTGATCAGCCTGTCTGAGGCAAAACAGAAATACGGGATCAGCGACGAAGAATTCAACGGCTGGGTTTCCCTGGTCGCGGAACACGGTGTCGAGGCTTTGAAAGCCACGGCCTTAAAAAAGTATCGACAACCTATAGGTGAGCTGGAATAAATGATTCAACGGTAACGTCAGATTAACCATTCTTGGTCAGGTTTAGTTTTAATTGGAATTATTGACCCGAATTGGAGCAGTGAAAATGCGTATACTTCTTGTCGAGGATGATCCGACCACGTCCAAAAGCATCGAACTGATGCTGACGCATGCGAACCTTAACGTCTATGCAACGGATCTTGGCGAAGAAGGTATCGATCTGGCAAAGCTCTACGATTACGACCTGATCTTGCTGGACCTGAACCTGCCAGACATGAACGGGCATGAAGTGTTGCGCCAGTTGCGGATTGCCAGGGTGGAAACACCGATCCTGATCCTATCGGGTGCAGATGATACGGACAGCAAGATCAAAGGCTTCGGGTTTGGCGCGGATGACTACCTGACCAAGCCCTTCCACCGTGAAGAACTGGTGGCTCGTATCCATGCCATCATCCGCCGGTCGAAAGGGCATTCGCAGTCCATCATCCACACAGGTCGCGTGGCCGTTAACCTGGACGCCAAAACCGTCGAGGTGGACGGAAAAACCGTGCACCTGACAGGAAAAGAGTACCAGATGCTGGAATTGCTCAGCTTGCGCAAGGGTACGACTCTGACCAAGGAAATGTTTCTGAACCACCTATATGGCGGCATGGACGAACCCGAGCTGAAGATCATCGACGTCTTCATCTGCAAACTGCGCAAAAAGCTCAGCAACGCAACTGGTGGTGAGAATTATATCGAAACCGTTTGGGGCCGGGGTTACGTGTTGCGCGACCCGCAAAGCAACACATTGGACGAGACGCGAATGGCGGTCGGCCTCTGAATTGAACCGTTTGTGTCGCTGGTAGTCCAGGGCGGCACTTTGCACTCACGGCTCAGCACATCTGGACCTGGCCATGGCCTCGCCCTATCACTGAGGTCCAAGAACGCGTGACAGGGCGAGGCCATGAGCAATTCCATTCCCATATCAGACCTGACGGATGATGAGGCGCGTGCCGAACTGGCGCGGTTGGCGGACATCCTGTCGCGAGCCAACACTCTGTATCACGCAGAAGATGCGCCCGAGTTGTCGGATGCGGATTATGATGCCCTCAAACGCAGAAACGCCGAGATCGAGGCGCGTTTCCCCCACCTGAAACGTGCTGACAGCCCGACAGAGCAAGTCGGGGCCAAACCGGCGGACGGGTTTTTAAAAGTTACTCATGCCGTCCGAATGATGTCACTGGGAAATGCGTTCGACGATGGGGACATTGCCGATTTCGACACCTCGATTCGCAAATATCTGGGCCTTGATGCAGGCGCGCCATTGGCTTTCACAGCTGAACCCAAGATTGACGGCCTGTCTTTGTCCTTGCGATATGAGAACGGACAGCTGGTTCAGGCCGCAACGCGGGGCGACGGTGAAGTTGGCGAGAACGTGACGGCCAACGCCTGCACAGTCTCTGATATTCCACAGCTGATCGAGAACGCGCCCCAAATTCTTGAGGTCCGGGGCGAGATTTACATGTCTCATTCCGATTTTGAAGCGTTGAATGAGCGGCAGGCTGAACGGGGGGGCAAACCCTTTGCCAACCCGCGCAATGCAGCGGCAGGGTCACTGCGCCAGCTGGATTCGGAAATTACCCGTTCCCGCCCATTGCGCTTCTTCGCCTATGCCTGGGGTGAACTGTCAGAGCCTTTGGCAGATACTCAGATTGGAGCAATTGAGCGTCTTGCGACCCTTGGGTTCCCCACGAATCCCTTGACGCGCCTATGTGCCACGACTGAGGACATGATCGCTCATTACCGGGATATCGAAGCGCAGCGTGCGACTTTGGGGTATGACATCGATGGGGTCGTCTACAAGGTAAACGATCTGTCTTTGCAGGCACGTCTGGGTTTCCGCTCAACGACGCCAAGATGGGCAATTGCGCATAAGTTCCCAGCCGAACTGGCCTGGACCAGATTGGAGGCGATCGACATTCAGGTTGGTCGAACAGGGGCGCTTAGCCCCGTGGCACGGTTGCATCCTGTAACGGTTGGCGGAGTGGTCGTCTCCAATGCCACATTGCACAACGAAGATTACATCGCAGGGCGCGATGCCAAGGGCGGCGCGATTCGTGAAGGAAAAGATATCCGAGTGGGCGATTGGGTTCAGGTTTATCGCGCTGGCGATGTGATCCCCAAACTGTCGGATGTCGACTTGTCCAAACGCCCCGCCGATGCACGCCGCTTTGCCTTTCCGACACATTGCCCCGAATGCGGGAGTGATGCGATCCGCGAAGAAGGCGACGCGGTTCGACGATGCACCGGCGGCCTGATCTGTCCCGCGCAGGCCGTTGAAAAACTAAAACATTTCGTGTCGCGCAAAGCCTTTGATATAGAAGGGCTGGGTGCAAAACAGATTGAAATATTCTATGGGGATCCAACCCTTCCGATCAATGCGCCAGCTGATATCTTCACGCTGGAACAACGGGACGCAGCCAGTCTGACGCGGTTAAAAAACCGGGACGGGTGGGGCGAAACATCCGCCAGGAACCTGTTCGAAGCCATTGATGAAAAGCGGAAAATTCCCTTTGCGCGCTTGTTGTTCGCACTGGGCATTCGGCATGTTGGCGAAGTGGGTGCGCGCGATCTGGCGCTTTTTTACCGCGACTGGGATGCGATGGCACTCGCGTTGGACACTGCGCGCCCGGCCGCGCTGGCCCAACGGCAGGCCGATGAGGTGGAAGATGCAGAGCGTGCGGCAGCGCAGCTTGAAGGGCGTCGAGCGCGCGTGAAAGAAGTGCGGGACGCAGCCATCGCGGAGGCCAATGTCGCAGCCGATGCCAATGCCGCCTGGGCAGAGCTGATCGGGATCGACGGAATTGGCGCAACGCTTGGCCTTTCACTGTCGGACGCATTTGCCAATGTAGAGGAACGACGGGCTTTCGACACGCTGCGCAGCGAATTGACGGTTATCGCCCCCGACGCGCCAGCCTCGGACAGTCCGGTGGCGGGTAAAACCGTAGTGTTCACCGGAACGCTGGAAAAGATGACCCGCGCCGAAGCCAAAGCGCGAGCCGAGGCGTTGGGCGCGAGGGTTTCCGGATCTGTCAGCAAGAAAACCGATATTCTGGTCGCGGGTCCCGGGGCCGGGTCAAAGGCGAAAAAGGCGGCGGAACTTGGGATCGAAACTTTGGACGAGGATGGCTGGCTTCAGCTGATAGAAGGCGCATGAGCGGACGCCCCGAACAGCTTTTCCCGCTATTTGCAGGGCTGGAAACGTTGGATGGCGTCGGTCCCAAGACGGCACAGGCCATGGCGCAGACCGGGGTGGAATCCCCGCGCGATGTTCTGTTCAGCCTGCCTTATGCCGTGGTGGACCGGCGCAGGCGGGATACAATTCAGGGGGTGGACCTGCCAGCCACTCTGACCGTGGAAGTGACAGTCGGCCCGCACAGGCCGCCTCACAACAAGGGAGGGGCTTATCGCGTTCATGTCGAAGACAGTCAGGCCGATTTCCAGCTGGTCTTTTTCCACGCACGTGGTGAATATCTGAAAAAAGTTTTGCCGCAAGGATCTCGCCGCGTGGTTTCCGGCAAGTTGGAACTGTTCGACGGCATGGCGCAGATGGTGCACCCTGACCACATGCTGCCCGTTGAACAAGCCGGCGATATCCCGGAATTCGAACCGGTCTACCACCTGACGCAAGGGCTGACCCAGAAAACAGCGTTCAAGGCCAGCCGCAGCGCATTGGCACGCGCACCCAAGCTAGAGGAATGGATCGATCCGGCGCAGGTGTCACAGCAAAACTGGCCGAGCTGGTGTGCGGCCATTCACGCCGGTCACAATCCGCGCGGCGCTGATGATGTCGCGCCGTTTGCCCCTGCGCGTCAGAGATTGGCGTATGACGAATTGTTTGCGCATCAGCTGACGCTCGCTCTGGCCCGGCAGCGAGAGCGCAAGTCGCGGGGGATAGTCAGCGTGGGAACCGGGGCACTGCAATCTAAAGTGCTGGCAAGCCTTCCCTATCGCCCGACTGATGCACAAACGCGCGCTATTGATGAGATTTCGGCTGATATGGCGTCTGACGCCCGAATGAACCGACTGTTACAGGGCGACGTCGGCGCCGGTAAGACGCTGGTGGCCATCATGGCGCTTCTGATCGCCGTTGAGGCAGGCGGGCAGGGCGTGATGATGGCCCCGACCGAAATTCTGGCACGCCAGCATCTGGAAGGGTTGCGCCCACTGGCCGAGCAGGCCGGAGTGGTTCTGGAACTGCTTACCGGACGTGATAAGGGCGCTGAGCGGCGTGCCAAGCTTGAGGCACTTAAACAAGGCGATATTCACATTCTGGTTGGCACACATGCAGTGTTTCAAAGTGATGTTGAATTCAAGGCGCTGAGATTGGCCATCGTCGACGAACAGCACCGGTTTGGCGTGCGGCAGAGAATGGAATTGTCGGAAAAAGGCAAGGGGGCCGATGTTCTGGTAATGACCGCCACTCCGATCCCACGTAGTCTTGCGCTGGCGCAATATGGCGACATGGATGTTTCGGTGCTGGATGAAAAGCCTCCGGGGCGAAAACCGATCAAAACGGCGATTGTCAACACACAGCGTATGGACGAAGTCATCGCCCACCTGCGGCGAGCGATTGATGAAGGGCGACAGTGTTACTGGGTGTGCCCTCTGGTCGACGAATCCGAAGTTTCGGACCTGACGGCGGCCGAGGAACGCTTCAAACGTTTGCGGGCCATTTTAGGCGAGGGAGTGGTGGGACTGGTTCACGGACAGATGCCACCCGCCGACAAAGACGCCGCGATGAGCGCGTTTCAGAACGGGCAAACAAAGGTCCTTGTTGCCACGACGGTGATCGAGGTCGGCGTGAACGTACCCAACGCAACGATCATGGTCATTGAACGGGCCGAGATCTTTGGGCTGGCGCAATTGCACCAGTTGCGGGGGCGCGTCGGGCGCGGGGATGCGGAATCCACTTGTTTGCTGATGTATCAACCACCGCTCAGCGAGGGAGGGCGCAAGCGGCTGGAGGTTCTGCGCGAGACAGAAGATGGCTTCCGAATCTCGGAAACTGACCTTGACATGCGAGGCGCGGGCGATCTGATCGGGACTGCGCAATCCGGGTTGCCAAAATTCCATATCGCGGACCTGGAACGTCAGGCAGGATTGATGGCCGTCGCCCAATCCGATGCGCGGGCGCTGCTAACGACCGATCCCAAACTGACCTCGGACAGGGGACGGGCCGCACGCGTACTGTTGTGGTTGATGAAACAGGATCAGGCGATCCGTTTGATTTCAGTGGGTTAGCTGTAATGTTCTCTAAGGTTCACAAATGTTCTCAAAAAGTTCTTTACCTGCGCTTGGAAATATGAGAACAAAAGGTCAACAAAGGATTAAAACTCTGACCGGAGGTGACCCTATGCTGACCCAGATCAAGACCGCTTTCAGCCGCGCGCAATCGACCATCCTGCAAGATGCCGTTGGCGTGTTGTCCTTGGTCGTGATGCTGATGGTGGCCCTTCACCTGCCAGTTGGTTTCTAAGCCTTTCTGCCTGCGATCTCGTGCCGAAATATCCGCGCTGTCATCCCCATTTCAGTCAAGGGTGACCTGCCTGTCCCAAACCCCTTGAGGGGCCATGCCTCGGCCCCGCGCGGTACACCGGACCCCACGCGAGACACGCAATACCTGCCGCCGCCCTTTCGCCCGGAAAGCGCGGCGGCTTTTTTTACAATTGGCCGGTTTTGAAGATTTCCAACAGTGCGGACAGGACTGAGTTGGCAGCAACCGAGGCCAAAATCATCCCCATTACACGGCTGATGATCGCCGCGCCTGAATGGCCGATCAGCCGAATGATGGGCTCGGCCAATAGCATCAGTACAAACGCAACCAGCAATACAGAAAGCATGACAAGCGCTGTGATACCCTGATCAGCGATACTGTAACGGTGGTTGTCGGTCAGGATAACGATTGCCAGCATCGCGCCAGGGGATGCCAATGAAGGCACGGCCAGCGGGAATATCGCCGGGTTCTGCTGGTGATACGCGTCTTCACGATCTTCTTCGGCTTGCCGTTGTTCGACCTCTTGTTTGCTTTCACCAAAGATCATCGTCAGGGCAAACAGAAACAGGATAATGCCGCCAGCGACCTGAAACGAATTCAGCCCGATATCCAGCGCTTCGATCAGCACCTGACCAAATACAAGGAAAAACAGCAATACGGCAGCACTTATCACGGCTGCTAACAGCGCTGTCCGCCGCCGGCCTGCCGCGTCCAATCCCGCAGTAACGGCGATGAAAACGGGAATTGTTCCAATCGGGTCGATAACGACCCAAAGCGTCACGAAATGCTCGAGCAAATTATTCAAACCCATCCCTCCTGAAATCTTGGCAGAGGGTAAACGGGTTTCCGCCAAATAGCTATAATCAGGCGCAGTTTGCCTGTTCAGCCTTCGCCATGGCCTCAGCCGTGGCATCCAGTACCAGCAAGATCGACGCATGGCGGTTCTTATAATCCCGAGCGGGCATCAGCACCTCAAGCCCGTCAAAAGGTGCATCGGGTGCAGGACCGCCATTCTTGAGCATGGCCGCCAACTGATCGCGCGCAGCTTCGACCTGCGCCCGCGACGCGCCAATTATTGCATCCCCAACGACCGAGGCAGACGCTTGCCCCAAAGCACAGGCCTTGACGTCCTGACCAAAGGCACTGATCTGACCGTCGCGAACCTTGATGTCGACAGTTACAGTCGATCCGCATAAAGGTGAGCGTTTCTTGACGGTTGCATCGGGATCTTCCAGTCGCTCAAGATGCGGAATATCCGCAGCCAGCGCCAGAATGCGCCCGGAATACAGCTTAATCAGGTCGTTCTCGCCGCTCATGGCTTTCCCTCGTCGTGTGTTACCCATACATAGTGGCCAGCCCACCGGATGCAAAAGGTTTTTCAGATGTCTGACCCAGTCGTGTTTGACCCCTCTAAATTGAGATTTAATGAGGCGGGTCTGATCCCGGCGATTGCGCAGGATGAAGCATCAGGCGAGGTTCTGATGATGGCCTGGATGAACGTGCAGGCGGTTGAAAAGACCCTCGAAACCGGGCGGGTAACCTATTGGTCGCGCTCGCGGCAGGCCTTCTGGATCAAGGGCGAAACCTCGGGCCATGTGCAGGAACTGGTGGATTTCCGGATTGATTGCGACCGGGATTGTCTATTGGTTCTGGTTCGTCAAACCGGTGCAGCCTGCCATACCAACCGGCGAACCTGTTTTTTTACCGCCGTTCGGGATGGGGTCGAGGCTGAACTGATGGCGCCAATGGAGTAGGGGTCAAAGCCCAACCATTCGGCGTATGTCGCTCGGGCTAGCCCCTTCGGCCCGGTATTTTGAGATCGCGCGGGCATCATCGCGTTTGGCCAGCCGTTTGCCTGCATCATCACGGATCAGGTCGTGGTGGAAATACTCGGGTGTCGGCAGGTTCAGTAACACCTGCAACAGAACGTGGATGCGGGTCGCGTCAAACAAGTCCCGTCCCCGTACCACCTGTGTAATACCCTGACCCGCGTCGTCAAGTACGACGGACAAATGATACGACGTCCCCATGTCACGGCGGGACAGAACAACATCACCTATGGTGGCAATCAACTCATCAGGCGAAAAGGTGACAATGCCGGTTTCGCCGCCCGGACCCGAACCCAGCTCAAGAAACTGATACCTGTCGGGGTTGCGGACCGCCTGACACGCCTTGACCACGTCCAATCGCAATGGGTCCTGAGTTGGACGAGGAAGTTCCGATAAATCTTTGCCAACAAACCTTTTTCCACAAGTCCCAGGGTAAACAAGCCCGTCGGGTCCAAGCATAGGTGCGCCTTCCTGCGGCGCACTGGTTGCAGCGGCGATATCTTTGCGATTACACGTGCATGGATACAAAAGACCCTGCGCCCATAGCTGATCCAGCGCCTTGTGGTAAAAGCCCAAACGATCCGATTGGCGCATCACGGGCTCCGGCCATGTCAGCCCCAACCATCTGAGGTCGTGGTAAATCTGATCCTCCCATAGCTGTCGCGAGCGGGATTGATCGATATCCTCAATTCGCAGCAGGAACCGGCCGCTTTCAGAAGCAGCCCGATCGCTGGCAACCAGCGCAGAATATGCGTGCCCAAGGTGAAGGGGGCCTGTTGGGGATGGCGCAAAGCGCGTTACGAGAGTCACGCTTTTTCTAATACATACACGTCAGAGTTAAGGTTGATACCGGGCAGGTGGGGGCCGTGTTCACGAAATAACAAACGTGCGGCCCCCATGTCGACCCAATCCGTCAGACGGCAGGTGAATTTATGGTCCGCCAACGCATGATCGTTCAGCGAAAAGCCAAGCAAACCACCCTTGGGCAACGCGTGCATCAACAAATCCAGTGTCTCGGGCGGGGCAGCACCTTTTCCGATCACTCCTATGGCAGTAATCATCGTGTACTCCCCACGCTTCAACGGCGCGGGCTTGGCGATATCGAATCCGGTCAGTGTTCGATAAACGCCCTTGCTGGCGGCTTCCTGAAGCATGTTCTCTGTTGGGTCCATCCCATCGATGACTTCAAAGCCAACAGCGCGCAGGGCAAGCCCCGACAACCCGGTGCCGCAGCCGTAGTCCAGAATTGGGGTCTGCGGCTTCGGTGCGAAAGACCACAAAGCCGCTGCTACACGGCCCGGCGTGGCGTAACCGTGTTCACCGACTTCCTTTTCATAGGTTGCAGCCCAGTTCTGATAGTGCGCTTCAGTCGCTTCAGGCGTGCCGAGGTTGTATGTGCTGTTCAGAAACGTGTCGTTCATTCCAGCATGCTAGGCCGAGTCCGCATTACGCGTCCAGACAGCAATGTTCCAACCAAGTACTCCATTCAGCTTTGGCCCGGTCGGTATAGGCCTTGTACCGGTCTTTACGACCCCGACGCCCGCCTTTCAGGCCATCCACGGGGCGAAACAGGCCGAAATTCACGTTCATCGGCTGAAAGGTCTTAGCCTCGGCACCACCCGTAATGTGGTGAATCAAAGCACCCATTGCGCTGTCTTGCGGAACAGCGGGCAGGTCACGCCCCAAAATCTGAGCAGCGGCAAACCGACCAGCCAGCAACCCCATCGCGGCGCTTTCTACATAGCCTTCCACACCCGTGATCTGTCCAGCAAACCGAATGTTGGGTTTGGATTTCAACCGCATTTGCGAATCCAGAAGCGTGGGAGAGTTGATGAACGTATTGCGGTGAATGCCGCCCAACCGGGCAAAGCTGGCATTTTCCAAGCCAGGGATCATACGGAACACGTCGGTCTGGGCGCCGTATTTCATCTTTGTCTGGAAACCCACGATGTTAAACAAGGTGCCCAATGCGTTATCGCGGCGCAACTGCACCACTGCATGTGGTTTCACGCCGGGCTCATGCGGGTTGGTCAGCCCGACCGGTTTCATCGGACCATGGCGCAGCGTTTCGCGACCGCGTTCGGCCATAACCTCGATGGGTAGACAGCCGTCGAAGTAACCTGTTGCCTCGCCTTCGTGAAATTCGGTTTTTTCTGCTGCCAGAAGCGCGTCTATGAAGGCCTCGTACTGATCCCGGTCCATCGGGCAGTTCAGATAGGCCGTCCGCTCTTCTTCGGTCTCGCCCTTGTCGTAGCGTGATTGCATCCACGCTTTGCTCATGTCGATGCTTTCGGCATAGACGATCGGTGCGATGGCGTCGAAAAAGGCAAGTGCGTCAGACCCTGTCTCGGCCTGGATGGACTGACCCAGCGCGGGCGACGTCAGGGGGCCGGTCGCAAAGATCCACTGGCCATCGCTGGGCAGGGTCGTCACTTCTTCGTCGGTTACCGTCACGCGTGGGTGGGCGCGAAGTTTTGTGGTCACACTTTCTGCAAACGGGTCACGGTCCACAGCCAGCGCGCCACCGGCTGGCAGGCGGTGTTCATCGGCTGTTGTCATGATCAACCCATTGGCGGCACGCATTTCCCAATGCAGCAGACCCACTGCGTTCTGCTCATCATCATCCGAGCGGAACGAGTTCGAGCACACCATTTCCGCCAGATTGCCGGTCTGATGTGCAAAGGTGCCGATGATCGGACGCATTTCGTGAATCACAACATCCACGCCCATTTCAGCAGCTTGCCAGGCCGCCTCTGACCCGGCCATGCCGCCGCCTACAATATGCAAAACTTGTGTCATGCGATGCCACATAGGGCAGACCACAATCGGGCGCAACTGAGGCAAAGCGGTTTCACGAATTTTATAGAAGGGGTCTTGGGGTCGCCGCTGCGGGATTGTCAGCGCTGGTGAGAGAGACCAGCTGGAGGGACCTTCCGCCCACGGCGACCCAAAAGTGTCCTGAGGCCTTGGCCTCGACCCAGCTTTGCCACAGTGTCGCCCTTTTGGAAAGTGCAAAATTCAAAACAGTGGCGAAAAATGTGCAAAACAATTGCATTATTGGGACCAATTTGGGGGACGTTTTTCGATAAAGGCTGAAATGCCTTCTTCTGTATCCCGGTACAGCATGTTCTGCGCCATTACGTCACCGGCATAGGCATAAGCCTGATCCAGCGGCATAAGAAGCTGTTGATAAAACGCCTCTTTACCGATTTTGACAGCGGATCCCAGCTTGGAAGCAACCAGTTCTGCCAGCGCATTGGCTTCGTGTTCAAGACGCGTCTCGGGGACAACGCGGTTGACCAAACCCAAATTAGCCGCACGTTCGGCTGATATGAATTCACCAGTCGTCAGCATTTCAAATGCCTGCTTTCTGGGGATATTGCGGCTGAGGGCCACCATTGGTGTCGAGCAGAACAAACCGATATTGACGCCGTTCACCCCAAACCTTGTGCCTTCCGCGGCGACGGCCATGTCACAGGTGGCTACCAGCTGACACCCGGCGGCGGTTGCAATGCCGTGGACCTGTGCGATGACGGGCTGGGGTAGGGACTGGATCGACATCATCATTTTCGCGCAGCGCGAAAACAGGTCATTGAAATAAGCTTTGCCGCCATCTTCGGACTGGCGTCCGGCCGTCATCTGTTTCAGGTCGTGACCGGCGCAAAAAACCTTGCCCTGACCCGCCAGGATCACAGCCCGGATCGACGTGTCTTCACGCAACGTGTCCAGTTCAACCTGAAGCGCCAACAGCATCTCGTCACTCAGCGCGTTCAGCCGCTCTGGGGCGTTCATTGTAAGCCGTGCAACAGCGCCGGTGTCGTTACGTTCCAGAATTGCCATCTTGCCCTCCAATCCCATGTTGGGCCAACTCTAGGTCGGTATGAGCAGGAGGGAAAGCATGGCGTTGGCAATGAACCGGGACGAACTGTCACAATACCTAAAGGAGGTTTTCCCACAGGTGCATAAAGACTTTGTCGTCGAGGACCTGACCGAAGATACAATCACCATGCGCCTTGTTGTGAAGGATCAGCATCTGCGGCCGGGGGGTACGGTTTCGGGACCATCCATGTTCGGGCTGGCTGATGTTTGTGTATACGCGATGGTTCTGGCGCGAAAAGGGCGTCAATCCCTGGCGGTCACAACGAACAGTTCCCTGGATTTTCTACGCAAACCAGCAGGCAACACGGACATGATTGCTATATGTCGCCTGCTGAAACTGGGCCGGACTTTGGCCATCGGTGACGTACTTATGTATTCCGATGGCGCGGAAGACCCTGTTGCCAGAGCGACGATGACCTATTCCCTGCCACCTGCAGGGTCCGCGGCCGCGAAATTCGGATAAAAAAGACCGGGGACAAGCCCCGGCCCAGGAAGAGGTCCCAATAATGGGACTGGGGATCAGTTAAATCTGCCAAAAATGGCGCTTTACCTCGCGGCGCGCATCATGGCGTGTCAGACCGACGTCTTTCAGCAAGCGGTCATCCAGATAACTAAGATTGACGCGGCTACGGCGACGACGCTTCCATTGAGTGACCGCTGCCGCAAACCGCACGGCCAGTGCAGCGGCCAGAGGCAGCCGGGGGCTGTCGGTCAGCAGCAGAAGGGCGGGGGTGTGCATTGTGCGTGTCATCTCGGAATTCCTTTCAATTGTATTGACACAAATCAGTTGTACTTGGTACACGTGACTGATACATTTGAAATTGTATCAAAAGCAAAGGAAGAATTGTAATGGATACAATTTGGCCAGAGGCGCTACCGAAATCCAAAGGACCGAAATACACTCTGGTTGCTGACACAATTCGAAAAGCCATAGATAACAAATCTTTGGAAGTGGGCGTCAAACTTCCTCCGGTGCGCGAACTGGCGTATCGCCTGCAAATAACGCCTGGCACAGTCGCGCGCGCCTATACAATCCTGACAGATGAGGGGTTGTTACAAGCCGAAGTCGGGCGTGGTACATTTGTTGCGCCGCCAAAATCGCCCATTCTTGACGACGTTTGGGCGCGGCAACTGCATCTTCGGGACGACAAATACAATGCCAATGTAAGTCTGTTCAGCCCTAGGTTGGCAGATATGGGGCAGGTGTCCCTGATCCGTGAATGTTTGAAAAAAGTGTCGCAAGCCGATCCGGGTTTGTTTCTGAATTACCCGACGCGTGACGCGTACCAGCCCGTGCGACAGGCGGTTGTGGACTGGTTGTCAGACCTTCCGCTGGGCGCACTGACCCATGATGATATTGTGTTGACACATGGCGGCCAGAACGGGCTTTGCGTTGTGTTTCAGACGATCCTGCGCGGGCCCAAACCTGTCGTACTGGTCGAGGACCTGTCTTATGCCGGGTTCCGTCGCGCAGGCGAACTGATGCGCGCGGAAGTGGTCGGTGTGAAGATGGACAGATGGGGTGTCGATCCGGCAGCGTTAGAACATGTTCTGCGCCACACGACAGCGCAGGCCGTCTGCGTGTCGCCAGAAGTTCAAAACCCAACGGGCGCACACACACCGTTGGAGCGGAGGAAAGAGATCGTTGAGATTGCCCGTCGCTTTGATTTGCAGATCATTGAAGATGATTGCTATCGCATGGGCGATGCCCGAGAGCCCAGCTTTCGGGCACTGGCGCCTGAACGGGGATGGCATGTGTCATCAATCTCGAAGATTCTGACACCGGCATTGCGTGTGGGTTTTGCTATCGCCCCCAGAGAAAAAAGTGTGGATCTGCGCCGGTCCGCTGAATACGGATATTTCGGATTGGCCCAGCCCTTGGCGGAATTGACCCGCCTTCTGCTGTCCGATCCGCGTACGCGTCAGATCGCCAAGGATGTGCGCACGCGGATGGGGGATTATCTACGCGTTGCCGTCAATACCCTGGGTGGGTTTGATCTGAACTGGGCCCCGGACGTTCCCTTTGTCTGGCTGAGCCTTCCGTCTGGCTGGCGGTCGGCTGCGTTCAGTCGCGCGGCCGAGCGGGAAGGGATACAACTCCGATCCGCCGACGAGTTCGCGCTGCGCGATGGACGCGCGCCGAACGCGGTACGTATTGCCATGAATGGTCATGTGTCACTGGAACGGTTCGAGGACGCGATGCAGCGCCTGCGTGTTCTATTGGACAATCCGCCTGAACAAATCAGCGTTTGAATATGGGGTAATATAATACCTATTTTCTAAGTATTTGGTTTTACATGCATAAATAAGACTAATGCCGCTTGACCTGCGTGCAGGCACCTCATAAAACCCGTCCATCGAATTCGGGCCGCTCCGCTGGGGCGGTCTTTCACATCAAACAGGACTATCCTGCCATGAAAACCTTTTCTGCAACACCTGCAGACATCGACAAGAAGTGGATCCTGATCGACGCTGAAGGCGTTGTTCTGGGCCGTCTTGCTTCGATCGTCGCCATGCGCCTGCGTGGCAAGCACAAAGCGTCGTTTACTCCGAACATGGACATGGGCGACAATGTCATCGTGATCAACGCTGACAAAATCCAGATGACCGGCAAGAAGCGCGAAGAAAACTTCTACTGGCACACTGGCCACCCGGGCGGCATCAAGTCGCGCACCAAACAGCAGATCCTGGATGGCGCACACCCCGAGCGTGTTGTCTTCCAGGCCGTCAAGCGTATGCTGCCAGGCAACCGCCTGTCGCGCCAGCAGATGACCAACCTGCGTATCTATGCCGGTGCCGAGCACCCGCACGAGGCCCAGGCCCCCGAAGTTCTGGACGTCAAGTCCATGAACAAGAAAAACACCCGGAGCTAATGACCGATGGTTGATCAGATCAATACTCTCGAAGAGCTGAGCGCCGTCGCAGGCGTTGAAACCGTGGCCGAAGAAGTCATCGTACGTGAACCCGTACGTGACGAGTTGGGCCGCTCCTATGCCACTGGCAAGCGTAAAGATGCTGTTGCCCGCGTTTGGATCAAGCCGGGTTCCGGCAAAGTCACCGTAAACGGCAAAGATCAGGACGTCTATTTTGCACGCCCCGTTCTGCAGCTGATCCTGCGCCAGCCGTTCCAGGTTGCCGGCGTAGAAGGTGAATTCGACGTTGTTGCAACCGTCAAAGGCGGTGGCCTGACCGGTCAGGCCGGTGCGGTTAAGCACGGCATCTCGAAAGCGCTGCAACTCTATGATCCGAACCTGCGTGGCGCACTGAAAGCCGCTGGCTTCCTGACCCGCGACAGCCGCGTTGTGGAACGTAAGAAATTCGGTAAGCGCAAAGCCCGCCGTTCGTTCCAGTTCTCGAAGCGTTAATTCGCCGGGAATACCCAAAAGAAAGGGCTCGCACTTGCGAGCCCTTTTGCTTTGCGCGGGTCAGGGATTCATTCTTCGTAAACGAGTTTCCACGCACCGTTTTCAACAACGTTGACGAACACAGTATCCGCGCCCTGATGGTCTTCAGGACCATAGGTTATGTGGTTGCCAACCAGATCGTCCTGATAATCCAGCGTTTCCATCGCTGCGATGAAACTGTCCTGCGTCAGATCAGGGCCTGCGGCCTCCAACGCCTTAACCATCATTTCAGCCGCCGAATAACCCAGCATGGCAAATCCGACCGGATCTTCGCCTGTGGCTGCCTTGTATTCCTCGATAAATGCGGCCGGGGCAGGTTGATCCGCGCGTGCCCAAAGGTCCTGCCATGAGGCTGCCGCGTAGAATCCATCGGTCACGCCACCAGGAACCTGCGCCACGACCGTCAGGAAACTGGCTGATGTGCCGAGAAATTTCATATCGGTCAGGCCCATTTTCTTAGCGGTGCCCACGACAGTGATCGCCTGCCGCACCCCAAGCGCCATGGTGACGATATCACAACCCTCTTCCTTGAGCTTGCTCAGCGATCCGACGAAATCTGTCTCATCCGGTTTATGGGTGGTTTCTGATCCAAAAGTGAGCCCGGCTTCTTCGGCTCCGGCCTTGCTGCCTTCTAGAATTTCCTCACCAAAATCTGTTGGCAGGTACATGGTGCAGACCGTCTTTGAGCCAAACTCGCCAGCCAGATAGTTCACACCGACACGCGCCTGATCGAAATAGGTCGAGAAGGAGGTGAACTTGTTCCGCATGGGTTCCTGCAACATCTGACGCGCAGCTGTAAGAGGCGCTACGTTGGGAATGCCTTTGGGATCCAACAGCTTGAACCCTGCCATGTTCATCGGCGTGCCAAGCGATTGCAGCATGGCAAATACCTTGTCGCGATTGAGCAGTTTGTTATAGCCCTGCATCGCACGTGGCATCTGATAGCCGTTGTCTTCGACCACGTAACGAATTTTTCGCCCGTGCACGCCACCGGCTGCATTCACCCGATCAAAGACGACATTTGCACCTTTGGTTGCCGGAACACCCACTGCGGCGAATATCCCGCTCAGGTCGTTGACAGAACCAATGACAATCTCATCATCGGTCACGCCCTGTGTTTGCGCCCAACCAAGTGTTGCCGATGCTGTCAGCAGTGATGCAGCCGCCAGACTGTTGCGTAATTTCTTCATCTCTTTCCTCCCGTTAATCTTTTGGTCAAGTGTACATGTCTTCGATCAGATGCCCGTGTTTCTTTTCAACCAGTCCGCGTTTCAGCTTCATCGTCGCAGTCAGTTCGTCGTCTTCAGCGGTCAGCAGGACGTCGATCAGACGGAAATCCTTGATCTGTTCGACCCGCGCAAATTCTGCATTAACAGCGGCAATTTCCGAACTGATCAACTGCCTGATTTCCGGTGCCGCGCATAGCGAGGCAAAATTCGAGAAGGGGATTTTATGGCCCTGCGCGTATTTTTCGACATTTTCCTGATCAATCATGATCAGTGCCGTCAGAAATTTGCGCCTGTCCCCGATGATGATTGCGTCCGCGACATAATGACTGAACTTAAGGCGGCTTTCGATCTCGGCTGGGGTGATGTTCTTACCACCTGCGGTGATGATGATATCCTTCAGGCGGCCCGTGATGGTGACATAGCCATCCTTATCTATTGACCCCATATCCCCGGTACGCAGCCAGCCATCGGCGGTGAAGGTTTCTGCTGTCTTCGCGTTGTTGCGCCAGTATCCCTGAAAAATGTTCAGGCCCTTTAGTTGGATTTCGCCATCGTCCGAGATACGAATGTCGCACCCTTCGACAACTTTGCCTATGGTTCCGATCTTATTGCTGTCTGTGGTGTTGAGCGTGGCGAGGCCCGAAGTTTCGGTCATCCCGAACCCTTCCACCAACGGCACGCCGATGGACCAGTACCATTTTAGCAGATCGGTCGAGATTGGCGCGGCGCCTGTTCCGCCTCGTCGCAGTTTGTCCAGACCCAACATTCGGCGCAGGTTTTTCAAAACCAGCTGATCCCAGAACCAGAATCTGGTGGCGACGCCGGATGGAACTGGTTGGCCTGCGCTCAGATATCCGGCACGGCGCGCACCAGTTTTTAATGCCAGGCCGAATGCCAGCCGCCCCAAAGGCGTGGCTTCCTGTGTCAGGATCTGGACGTGTGAGTAGATCTTTTCCCAAACCCTTGGCACCGCTGTGAAGGTTGAGGGCGAAACCTCCTGAAGGTTTGCGAAAACAGTTTCAGGGCTTTCGGCAAAATTGACAGTGCAGCGGGCCGCCAAGGGGAAATAGACCGAGACATTACGTTCCAGAATGTGACACAGAGGCAGGAAACACAGCTGTTCATCGCTGGGCAGCGCTGGCAGCACCCGTGCAGCGGATTCGATGGCGGCCAGGATGTTTTCATTGCTAAGCATTGCGCCTTTCGGCTGACCGGTTGTACCCGACGTATAGACCAGCAAGGCAATGTCCTGCGGTTTGGCCAATGCGATTTCCGCTTCGAAGCGCCCGGGCTCGGCCAGTTCCGCCTCTTGGCCCAAGGCGAACAGCTCGTCGATCATCATGCAGCGCGGATGGTTCAGGTCATGCAGCCCTTCGTCCTCGAGGATGATCACCTTGATCAGATCAGGAACCTCGGCCTCAATTCCCAGAAACTTGTCCAGATGCTCTTCATCCTCGACAATCAGAAACCTGGTGCCGCTGTCGTTGACCAGGTATTGCAACTGACTGGCGGAATCCGTGGTATAGACGCCGGAAGCTATACCGCCAACGCCCTGAATGCCCATGTCGAGCCATGCCCATTCCTTGCGGTCCTCGGACAAGATTGAGACCACATCGCCGCGTTCCAGTCCCAGCTTGCGCAAGGCCAGCCCGATCCATTTGGCATGCTGCCAGTAATCGGCCCAGGAATAGGATTTCCAGATACCCAGGTCTTTTTCGCGATGCGCCGTTCGGCTGCCCAGTTCAGCACATCGGCGTTGGAACAACTCTGCAATGGTGATGCAGCCATCAACGCGTACCGGGCGCTGCCCTGCCGTTGCGTTGAACTGAACGCCGTTTATCATGACCTGAGGGGGTAGGGGCGTGGCGTCCATCCGTCTTACCTCCACGTCTTTTTCCGCTTCCAGCGGCGGCTTTCGCGCGCGCCTTCTTCCTGTTTTCCAAGATAAAAGCTCTGAATATCCTCGGATTGCAAAAGCGCATCCGCGGCCCCGTCCATGACGATGCGACCCACCTCCATGACATAGCCGTGATGCGCCAGTTCCAACGCCGCATTGGCATTCTGTTCAACCAGCAACATCGTCATGTTCTGTTCTTCGTTCAGACGTTTGAGAATGCCGAAGATCTCTTGCACCAGCAGAGGGGACAGGCCCAGAGACGGTTCATCCAGCAACATGATACGAGGCCGGGCCATCAATCCGCGCCCTATGGCCAGCATCTGTTGCTGTCCGCCCGAAAGGGTTCCGGCCTCTTGCGACCGACGGTTTTTCAGAACCGGAAAATAACGGAAGACCAGCTCACGATCCTGTTCGATCTGGTCTTTGTCTTTGCGGGTGTAGGCGCCGAGGCTTAGGTTTTCATCAACCGTCAGCAGTGGAAAAACTTCGCGCCCTTCCGGGATGTGAACCAACCCGCGCTGGACAACCTTGTGCGGTTCCCAGCCCTGAATGTCGCCGCCATCAAAGGTGATTGTTCCCTTTTCCGGGTCCATCACGCCAGAGATGGTTTTCATCAATGTGGTCTTGCCCGCGCCGTTTGCGCCAAGGATCGACACGATTTTCCCTTCGTGAACATCCAGCGAAACGCCCCGAATGGCCATAATGGGGCCATAAAAACTTTCGATATTGCGGACTTGCAAGATCGGGGCGTTCATGAGGCTTTCCCCAGATATGCCTCGATCACGGCTGGATGCGATTGCACGTCTGCCGGAGACCCGAG